>JAFTBX010000013.1 GCA_017455005.1 Lachnospiraceae bacterium
GTACGCCGCTCTAACTCGGCAAGGTTGACTGTTTCTAAACTGAATTTTTCACCAAGCTCCTTCTTCATTTCGTTGAGAGCTTGTGCTAAGATTTCGGAAGAGTCATTACTTTTTGGTTCTTCTGTCATAATTCTCCTTTCCACTGGTGCATTGGCATCTCCAGTGTAAAGAAGAAAAGAACTTCTGGTAATGGCTTTTTTATTTCGGCTGTGATTGGCGCTTTTTCTCCGGCTCCGAATGGTTCAAATCACCCGGCGCCAACACCTTTCTTGTCTTTCATTTTCGACTCCCCTCTGTTTCAATATAACTTACTGCGTTTATTTCCTCACTTTTCTTTATCTGCCAGCGCCTTTACAAGCGCGAGGTAGCCGACAATGCCCTCGTCCATCATTTCCAGGCTGATGCTGTCTTCCGCCGTATGGCAGAGCTTAATCTCGGCAGGGCTGTAGCCGAGACACTTCACACCCTTTGCCGTAAAGTGGCCGGTATCCGTCGCGAACGCCCAGGCTTTGGTCTGGATCTCATGTCCGACCGCCTCTTCGATCGTCTTTTTCGCAAGAACGATGAAGTCCTCATCAGGACTCACGCTGAACGGCTGTTCGCCCTGGAAGCCCATTCCTTCGAAACCGGTATAGGTCGTCATCGGGAAGTAATAGATTCCCAGCTCGGCAGTCACCCCTTCGACATGGATCTGGTCCATGATTGCCTGGATCTTTTCGGTGACGCGTTCTACCGTATCCTCTCCTACCTGCCGGTAGTCAATGTAAACAACGATACTTCCCGGAATGATATTGGTAACAAGGTTCTTACTGTCTGTCGGCGTGTCAATGCGCGTCACGCTCATTGTCGACGGCCCGAACAGCGGATCTGTCGCCATTTCCACTTCTTTCAGCTTCGGGAGCAGTTTTTCCAGATAATCGACCGGATTATGTCCGAGGTGCGGCAGTGACGCATGGCAGGACTTGCCGTTGATCGTGATATACGGACAGCATCTGCCGCGGCTTCCGATCGCGATATCATTTTCCGAAGCCTCACCGACGATCGCGTAGTCCGTCAGCATAAACTCATCCTTGGTCTGCATCATGGAACCGAAGCCTGCGATCTCTTCACATACGACCGCGGCCGTTACGACATCTCCCTTCGGAAGCATGCCGGCCTCGCGGAGCATGATCGGAACATAGATCTGGATCGCCATCGTACCCTTGGTATCCGAAGCTCCTCGTCCCCAGATCCTTCCTTCCGCGATCTCGCCGCTGTACGGCGGATATTTCCATCTGCTGATATCGCCCTCGTCTACCACATCCATATGGCAGTTGAGCGTAACGGAACTTCCTCCGCCGCTTCCCTTTACCACGCCGAAGACACTGCCGTAGCGGTCCGTGATCACTTCGTCGTAGCCCAGTTCTTTCATCTTTGCGGCGACATAGGCTGCCACTTCACCCTCTTCGTTAGACTGAGAGTTGCGGCGGATCAGCTCCTGCGCCGTTTCAACGATCGCGTCCTTATACTTCGCCGCGATCTCCTGCAACATCTTATTCATGAATCCCTCCTGATCAGACCTCAGCAAGCGCCGCATCGAACTCAGCGATGATATCGTCCGGATCTTCCAGACCGATGGAGAAACGGATCGTTCCCATCGAGATACCTGCTGCCTTCAGCTCTTCCGCATTGTAAGCACGGTGAGATGTCTTTGCCGGATAAGAAAGTGTGGTACTGACGCCTGCAAGGCTCGGAACAAACTTGATCGTTTCGCATGCCGCGATAAATCTGCTGGCACCTTCCTCGCCGCCCGCGATATCCGCGCTCATCATGCCGCCGAATCTGCCGTTGATGAAGAGCTTGTCACCGAGTGCCTTGTATTTGGAAGAAGCAAGGCCCGGATAATATACTTTTTCGATCTTCGGATGCTTCTCGAGGAACTCCGCTACCTTCAGAGCATTTTCCGAATGCTTCGCGACACGCATCTCGAGCGTACGAAGGCTTCTGCAAAGCAGCCAGCATTCCATCGGGCCCATCTGGCCGCCGTAAACAGCGTGTGCGTGGCGAAGCTTATTGATCGTTGCCTGATCGGAAACGATCGCGCCGCCGACGATGTCACTGTGGCCGCCGAGATATTTGGTCGTAGAATAAAGCACGATATCCGCGCCGTGTTCCATCGGACGGCAGACAAAGCTGGTCGCGAAGGTATTATCCACCGCAAGGATGCAGCCATGCTCATGCGCCAGTGCTGCAACCGCATCCAGATCATAGATGTTCATCGTCGGGTTAACGATGGTCTCCGTGTACAAAAGCTTGGTATTCGGTTTGATCGCAGCCTTGATCTCTTCGATATCATCAAACTCCACAAAGGTGACTTCGACTCCGAAGCGCGGCATTTCATTCTTCAGGAAATCATAGACTCCGCCATAGAGCACCGGAGAGGATACGATATGATCGCCGGCACTGACGCTTGCGAGGATGCAGGTCGTGATCGCAGCCATGCCGGAGCCGAACATCAGCGCGTCATCCGTCTTCTCAGCCACTGCAAGACACTCCGCGACCGCTGCCTGGTTCGGGTTGCCGTTTCTTCCGTAGATATATCCGAAAGCATCTCCGGCATACACTGCGTCCAGTGTCGGAACATCATCGAACGAGAAGACCGAGCTCATGTAGATCGGCAGCACCTTCGGCACAGAAACGCCCGCTGCGATCTTCTTGGCAAGCGCATTCTCGCCGGCATGGATCAGTTTGGTGGTGATATTCTTTTCTTTCATAGCTGATTCCCTCCTTAAGATATGTAAACATAGATTTAAATTGTGAAAAACGTGAATATTGACTCTATATTTTAATAATAATTGTTAATGTTGCATTTGAGAAATATCTATTATTCTCAAAAAGCCATTCCAAAAACGCCTATCCTATCCATGATTTAGGCAACATTGACAGTAAATTATGTATTTATTTATGCACAATGTTGAAGCCGGAGCCGGTCAGAAACTCTCGCACAAAATGAAACAGTATTTATATTTCTTTTTCCGCAACAAAGCTTGATGGTACAGTCTGAAATGGTATAATGGACAAAACCATAGAATACTGAAAGGCAGGTCTGATATGAGATTTGATTTTGATACAATGATGGAACGTCACGGAATGGATTCGATCGCTGTAGACGCGATCGGGGCGGCAGTGGATTTTGCCAAGGCTCCGGAAGCTCCGAAGGAGGGCTTCGACGCGATCCCGATGTGGGTCGCGGATATGAATTTTCCGACAGTTCCGACGATTCCCGAAGCAATCATCAAAAGGACGCAGCATCCGGCATACGGTTACTTTGCGCCGACCGATGAGTATTTCAGTTCCATCATCCGCTGGCACCATCTCCGGAACGGCGTGGAAGGCCTGAAGCCGGAACATATCGGTTATGAAAACGGCGTACTCGGCTGTGTGGCATCGGCGATGCAGGCATTTACTTCACCGGGAGAAAAATTCCTCATGCACAGCCCTACCTATATCGGTTTCACGCATGTTCTGGAAGATAACGGCCGGACCGCGGAACTGAGTCCGCTGGTCAAAGATGCGGACGGTATCTGGCGCATGGATTATGAGGACATGGACCGGAGACTGAAGGAAAACCACATTCATTTTGCCATCTTCTGCAGCCCGCACAATCCCTGCGGCCGCGTCTGGGAGCGATGGGAGATTGAAAAGGCCATGGAGATCTTTAAAGCCAACGACGTTGTCGTAGTCTCCGATGAGATCTGGTCGGATATCATCCTTGAGGGGCACAAGCACATCCCGACCCAGAGCGTCAGCGAGGACGCAAAGATGCGGACGATCGCGATCTATGCGCCGAGCAAGACCTTCAATCTCGCCGGCCTCATCGGAAGCTATCACATTATCTATAACCCGTATCTCCGTGACAGAGTCGTACGCCAGAGCATCTGCAGCCACTATAATGAAATGAATGTGCTCTCCATGCACGCGCTGATCGGCGCTTACAAGGATGACGGCCATGTCTGGGCAGATGAGCTCTGCCAGACGCTTTCAAAGAATGTCTACTACGCATATGACTTCGTAAAGGAAAACTTCCCCGGTGTTGACACAGCAAAGCCCGAGGGAACCTACATGATGTTCCTGCATTGCGAGGATTACTGCAAAAAGACCGGCCGTACGATCGACGAGGTTATCAAGGCCGGCTGGGATGTCGGCGTTGCATGGCAGCAGGGTGCGCCCTTCCATGATCCCTGGGCGATCCGCATGAACTTTGCCGTCCCCTATGCCTATGTCGTAAAGGCGATGGAAAGGCTGAAGAAGTACGTATTTATCTGATCCTCCTCTCCCGTCGGCAGATCAGACAGGATGAACAGCATTACCGGTATAAGAACTGCATGTTCTGCCGGATCAAAGAAATCAAACCCGTATGAACATAAAATCTCCGGACAAGGTCAATTCCCTGTCCGGAGATTTTTCTGTATCTTCGGTATTCATTTGTCTATATGATCGTACCGCCGGTGTTTTCCGGTTTTCCGTGCATTTAAGCTTTATCTCCTGTCTGCCCGGCATTCCACGGTCCGTGCAGGTAGAAAAAGAGGGAAATACAGGTCGCGATCGTCCAGCCCACCGGCCATGCACACCAGATACCGGTCGACCCGAGGGCAGTTTTTGAAAGAACGATAGCAAGCACGACTCTTAAGATCAGATCGGTGAAGGTCGCGACCATGAACCGTCCCATCAGGCTCGCGCCGCGTAAGGTTCCGTCCGCGATCAGCTTCGCCGATATGACAAAGTAGAACGGTGAAAGGATCCTTAGGAAACTGATGCCGGTATGAAGTGCTTCCGCCGAAGGCTCGGACATAAAGAGGTACAAAAGCTGTTTTCCGCCAATAAAATACAAAAGCACAAGCGGAAGGGAAAGCATCCAGATCATTTTCAGACCTGCCCGGAAGCCCTCGCGGACACGGCCCAGCTTTCCGGCGCCGATATTCTGCGCGGTATAGTTGGAGATGCCGTTGCCAAGTGTCGTAAAGGAAGTGATCACGAGGTTGTTGAGTTTTACCGCTGCCGAGTAGCCCGCCATCACGCCGGGACCAAATCCGTTGATCACGCCCTGGATCACGATGTTTCCGACAGAGATAAAGCTCTGCTGCAGGATACTGGGGATCGCCACCGTGGCAAACTTTTTACAGATTCCCCACGAAAAGAGCGCCGGCTTCTCTGATGTTTCGACCGTCTTAAGCCGCCGCAGCACAAACAGCACCGCGAGGATACAGCTTGCTCCCTGACAGATGAAAGTCGCCCAGGCGACACCTGCAACGCCCATGTGGAACCCCGCGACAAACCAGATGTCCATCGCGATGTTCGTACATGAGGAAACCGCCAGAAACCAGAACGGCGTCTTTGAATCGCCCATCGCGGAGAATATCCCGGTCGAGATGTTGTAAAAGAACACAAACGGCAGTCCCCAGATATAAATATCCAGATAGAGTCTGGAGTCCGCGTACAGCACCTCGGGAGTATGGATCAGGTCGAGAAGCGTCCCGCAAAACAAAAGCCCGCCGAGCATTAAGACCTCGCACACTGCTCCGCTTGCGATCATAGCCGTGGTGACAGCAGTCTTCATGTCTTTGTACTGTCTCGCTCCGAAATAAGTCGAAACAATGACGGAGCAGCCGATATTGCAGCCGAACGCAAACGCGATAAAGATCAGCGTGATCTCATAGCTGTTTCCTACCGCAGCGAGGGCATTTTCACCGATAAACTTACCCGCTACAAGACTGTCAGCAATGTTATAGAGCTGTTGAAAAATAATACTTCCGAATAATGGCAGGCAAAAACGCCACAATACCTCCTCAGGCCTGCCGGTCGTCAGATCTTTGTTCAAAGGAATATCCTCTTTTCATATTTATGCGTGTTAGCCACGGTTTCCAATCATAGCACACACGATTGGAATATGTAAGGGTATTCATTGTACTTGGTAAAAAAACCGGCGGGGTCGTTATAAATAATATAAGCCCTCTTTGTGCTGATAACAAAGAGGGCATGTCTCACGGATGTCACTCCCACTCCACGGTTGCGGGGGGCTTGCTCGTGATGTCGTATACTACGCGGCTGATGCCGCGGACTTCGTTCGTAATGCGGCTGCTTGCCTTCGCCAGCAGCTCGTAAGGCAGCCTGGTCCAATCTGCCGTCATAAAGTCATCGGTGCTGACCGCACGGAGCGCCAGCGTATATCCATAGGTCCTAGCATCACCCATGACGCCGACGCTGCGGCCGTTGGTCAGAACCGCGAAATACTGATTGGTCTCCTTTTCAAGCTTAGCCGCTGTGATTTCTTCGCGGAAGATCGCGTCTGCCTCGCGGAGAATCGACAGTTTTTCTTCTGTAATCTCACCCATGACACGGATGGCAAGACCCGGACCCGGGAACGGCTGACGCCATACCAGATCGTATGGGATGCCCAGTTCAATGCCGGCTGCCCTGACTTCGTCCTTAAAAAGGTCACGGAGCGGCTCCACGATCGCGTCAAAGTCTACGACATCCGGAAGTCCGCCGACGTTATGATGGCTTTTGATCACAGAAGCATCCCCCGCGCCGGATTCGATGACATCCGGGTAGATCGTACCCTGGACGAGATAGTTCACCTTTCCCAGCTTCCCGGATTCCTCCTCAAATACACGGATAAACTCTTCACCGATGATCTTGCGCTTTTTCTCCGGTTCCGTCACCCCGGCAAGCTTGCCGAGAAAGCGATCGGCAGCATTGACACGAATGATGTTTATATTGAACTTGCGGCGGAAGGTCTGTTCCACCATATCGCCCTCATCCTTACGCAGCAGACCATGATCCACGAATACGCAGGTCAGGCGGTCACCGATCGCCTTATGCATCAGTACCGCCGCCACGGATGAATCCACACCGCCGGAGAGAGCGCAAAGCGCGGTTTTTCCTTCCATCTCACGCCGGTACTTGTCTACTGTGCGCGCCACGAAGTCATCCATGCTCCAGTCACCGCTGCAGCCACAGACATCATAAAGAAAATTATGCAGGATCTGTCTGCCATACTCCGTATGGGTCACTTCCGGGTGGAACTGTACCGCATAGATGCGTCGCCTTGCATCGCTCATCGCCGCGCACGGACAATGCCCGGTAACAGCATCCACTTCAAATCCATCAGGGATCCGGCGAACATAGTCGGTATGGCTCATCCATACCGTACTTTTTTCGGGCATACCCTTAAACAACACGCAATCTTCGGATTTGACCTGATTCGTATGGACTTCCACCTTGCCGTATTCACTGATGCTGCCGGCGGAGGCAATCTCGCCGCCTGCCATCCAGGCAATCAACTGATGTCCGTAGCAGATACCAAGGACCGGGATCCCGAGATCCAGGATCGCCGGATCATAATGCGGCGACGCCGGATCATAAACACTGTTCGGCCCTCCGGTAAAGATAATGCCGGTATATCCGGCTTGTGCGATTTCCTGTACAGAGATCTTATTGTACGGACGGATCTCCGCATATACATGCTGCTCGCGAACACGCCGCGCAATCAGCTGGTTATACTGTCCCCCAAAGTCAAGAACCAGGATTTTATCTTGCATACACCCTCCTTCAAATCCACACACCCGCTGAACCCGGACCAACTACAAAAGATTAATAGCTGCCCGTCTCCCGGACAATTACATTATTTAAACAAAAACAGCGAAGACACGGCAAACACACCGGGACCTCGCTGTCTCATGCTATGAAACTATAAATCAAATTCGTACTTCTGTCAATTCTCAACCATATTATCAGACGCCGGTTTTCGGAAGTATCTGATATGGAGCTGTATTACCCACGTTGCATGCTCTTCCATCTGAAAACCAGAGCAATTCTGATCGTGGAGCTGTCTGTCCGGATGAATGACATAAGAAATCGTCACTAAGAGCCGCAGATCAGTTCAGGTCTCCGTGTTTTTCAGATACCACCAGATGCCCGCGATAATGATAACGCTGCCGAATATAGCCTGTGCCGCAGGGATCTCCCGGAAGAAGATCACCGCAAGGATCGCGGAAAACACCGGTTCCGCCAACTTGATCGTGCTGACAGTGGCAGCTTTGAGGTACTTTAGTCCCCAGCTGAAAATGTTGTGCCCGAGAAGCGTACACACGACTGCCATGCCAAACGTCGTGAGCCAGTTGATCGGTTCGTAGCCAAGAACAGGCGTGCCGGTCGCAAGCAGCACGATCAGTGAACAGACTGCCGTCACGGTATAGATGATCAGCGTATACAGCGTCGTACTGATATACTGCCTGCAGACTCTTCCCATCATCGTATAGCCGGCCATGGCAACGGATGCCAGCAGTGCCAGCAGGTCTCCGTAAAGCATATTCGAGCCGCTGCCCGCATCACTTAAGGCAACAATGACGCAGCCGGCAAATGCGATAAAAATGCCCCAGATACTTCGCCGTGAGAGCTTCTCTCCAAACAGCAGGAATCCCGCAATACCGGTAAAAAACACCTCCGCGTCCGTCAACAGCACAGCCGACGCGACACTGGTGTTTCGCACAGAGTTAAAGTAGCTGAAGAAATGCAGCGTCAAAAACAGACCGCTGACCACACAGTATCCGAAAACCCTGGGGCTCAGTTCTTTCAGTTCGTCCTTATGCTGAAGCAGCGTCGGCAACACCAAAATCAGCGCCGTGATCGCCATGCGGTACAATACCAGCACGGGTGACGGCGCTGTGGAAAACCGGATAAAGATAGCGGCAAAGGAGATGCCGATGGTTCCGGATAAAACGATCAGTTTTCTGAAAGTAGTCTGATCCATGGATCGTTACTGTTTATGAAAGCTTCTTCCCGCAGATCGCGCAGAAATGCGCATCCTCGAGGACAGGCGCGCCGCAGGACGGGCACCTCTGCCGGATCTTCGGCGACTTTTCCGCCCCGGCTTCTCCGGCAGTCTCAGACTGCCCCGGCTGTTCTGTATAGCCTGGGCCTGCTTGTTCAGATACGGGCGTTTCCCCTTCTGCTGCGTCTTCAGGCTGTGTCCCGGATGTACTCTGAGACTCTGCCTCAGGCTCCGGTTCGTTTTGAGTAAATGCTGACTGTGCGGAGCCCTCTGGTCCGCCTTCCATAAATGAAGGCTCCTGCGCAGGTTCCTGCGCATGTTTTTCCTCCGTGTACGGCGCACCTGCCGTTCCACCCGGCCCTGCCGCATCGCTTGGCTCCGCCGCCTTCGCTGCTCCTGTTGCCGCAGGGTTCAGATATCCGCCAAAGGCAAGGATCATCAGAAAGATCGGCGGCAGGAATGCCAGTCCCAGTGAAAAGGCCGTGCCGCGTCCGAAATAGCCGCCCATCTTATAAAGCGCGATACATCCGAGGACCACGCAGGGCAGGAACAGGACAAAGCTCGTCAGGCCAAAGAGAAAACTGAGCACACCGCCAAAGCCGTCGCTGTTTGCTACCGCGCCCGCAAAGAGGACCACGGCGATCAATACGATCGCGGTTCCGATGGCCGCAAGCACGACTGCGATGACTGCCGCCGTTTTGCTCCAGAACTTTGAGATCAGTTTATATGTCGACGCATACGGGATCAGCGCCCACCAGCCCGGGATATTCACTGCTTCAAAAACTTTCCACAGCCCGATCACCATACATACAATCGCGATGGTTTGAATCATCATGTCCTCCTTTCCGGCCGACAGCCCTGTTCTGATACTTCCTCATCCATCATCTGGTGAAGATCTGCTTTAAAAGCTCCACACAGTAATCCTCGCCGAGCGCGCCGGTGTCCAGACAGATCTGGTAGTTCCGGGCGTCGCCGTATTCCATATCGGTATAGACCTGATAGTAAGCCTTTCTGTGCTTGTCTTTATCGGCCAGACGCTTTTCCGGCGTCTCGTTTGTCTCGCCGTACAGCCGGACGATACGTTCCGCGCGATATGCTTTATCCGCATGGATAAAGGTCCTCAGCACATCATCACGGTCCTTCAGCAGGTAGTCAGCGCAGCGGCCGACGATGACACAGGACTCACGCTCGGCGATATCCAGGATGATATCACTCTGGATCTGCCAGATGCGTTCCTCGTTGGTCGGTCCGTAATAAGACCAGCGGTTCATCATATTGCCGAACGGCCCGTGCGGGACATATTCACCCTTCTCCTTGATATAATCCTTATCAAAGCCGCTCTCTTCCGCAACACGGTCGATGATCTCGCGGTCATAGCACTTGATGCCCAGTTCCTCTGCCAGACGGCGTCCTACGGTATGTCCGCCGCTTCCGAATTCTCTGCTTATCGTAATGATCTTATAGCTCATAATGTCCCCTCTTTCAGCTGCCGCATTGTTTGTATGATCACAAATACAGCTATTATAAATGTAAGTATATCCGAGACGGGCATAGAATACAATACCCCATCCAGACCGAAAAACAACGGGAGCAGAAGCGCGAAGCCTACACCGAAGATGATCTCGCGGATCATGGAGATCGCCGTCGACGCCAGCGCCTTGCCGAGTGACTGCAGGTAGATAAATGTTCCCTTGTTGACCGTAGCCAGCACCATCATACACAGATAGGTCCTGAACGACTTCACCGCGAAGTCCGTATAATACCGGCTCTCGTTGGCCGCGCCGAAGAGCGCGATCAGCTGACGCGGGAAGACCATGACGATGACCAGCGCGACCGCTCCGAGGATCGCTTCCGCCTTCAGGAGCATCAGAAAGAGCTGCCGCGCCCTGTCCTTCCGGCCCGCGCCGATATTATATCCGACGATCGGGATACAGCCTGCCGCCATACCGACGCAGATACTGATCACGATCTGGAAAAACTTCATGACAATGCCGATGACGGCCATGGGGATCTGGGCATACTGTTCCTGGCCGAAGACCGGGTCCAGCCCGCCGTATTTACGGATCATGTTATTGACTGCCGCCATGGACGCAACCAAAGAGATCTGCGACAGAAGGGAGGTCAGTCCCAGCGGCAGAAACTTTCCGGCAAGCCGCAGGGAAAGGCGGTAGTTTTCCTTTCCGGGCTTCACTGCCTTCATATGTCCGAGGTACCAGACGGCAAGGAAAGCCGTCAGTATCTGGCCGATGTCCGTCGCAACGGCGGCACCCATCATGCCCCAGCGCGTACCGTAAATAAACAGCGGGTCCAGGATCACGTTCGCGACTGCGCCGAGAACTGTGCTTAACATGGCGAACCGCGGCGATCCGTCCGAACGGATGACCGGATTCATAGCCTGCCCGAACACATAAAACGGGATGCCGAGTGTGATCCAGAAAAAATATTCCTGAGAATGTCGAAAAGTCTCCGCGTTGACACGCCCGCCGAAAAAGGTCAGGATTGGGTCCGCAAAAAGCAGATAGATAACGGCGGTCACTATGCCGACAGCCAGGCTCAGGATCACCGCCGTACCGACGCTGTCCGCGGCGTCTTTTCGGTTGCCGCGGCCCAGGCAAATGCTGACAAAAGCGCAGCAGCCATCACCGATCATCACGGCAAAAGCCAGCGCGACGACCGTCAGCGGAAACACGACGGTATTGGCTGCATTGCCGTACGAACCCAGATAATCCGCGTTGGCAATAAACAGCTGGTCTACAATGTTATAGAGCGCAGCGACGAGCAGAGAGATGACGCAGGGCACGGAGTACATCCGCATGAGACGGCCGAGCGGATCTCTGACAAGATAATCATTGGAATTGGTTTCGTTCATTCATACCTCCTTCGGGATCGGAAAGGCCGGCTTTGCGCCATGGATCCGGCGCCTGCTTTCCGGCCTTATCGCACAAATCACCGGGAGCGGCTTTGAGCCGCGTTCCGGATATAAAAAAGAAAAGACACATATGCATGTGCCTTCTCGTTTCTTCCGTCGGTATGTGGGAAATGGATACAGCGCATGCCTGCTGCCGGTTTCGTATCAGCGGTCCAGCGGGTCTCGCTCCAGCTTGTATCGTTTCCGTCACGAATCTTATCACATTTTACCAAAAGAAGTAAAGTATTTTTATTCAAAATGAATATTGCCGTCCTCGTCAATCGTAGTTCCTTTGGAAAGGCTCTCCAGTGCATCGAGGATACGCTGTTTCTCGGCCCCTTCGCACTTTGTCGTGCGGCAGCCCGACTGGATCGCGGGTACAAACCGCATGCCGAGATACTCTCCCGTATGCGCGTCCAGTCTCACTTCAACCACACCGGTATCAAGCGTCCTGGAATTGAACCAGTAGTTTCCGAGGCTGTACACGCAGGGCACGCCGCGCACGCTTTCGATCTTTTCAAGCACATGCGGATGTCCGCCGATGATCAGGTCCGCGCCTGCCTCCGCAAACTGAACGGCCTGCTTATTCTGCCAGTCATCCGTCTGAACGGCATTTTCCGTGCCCCAGTGCACAAAAACGATCACATAGTCGCAGTTTTCCTTAGCCTCCCCGATCTTCGCGATCAGGCGCTCGGGGTTCATGCAGCGGAACACTCCCGGACTCGTATCGGTCGCGCCGACCGTGTCGGGGTTCCCCATGCGTTCGATCTGGGTAGCGGCGACAATGCCGATCTTCGTTTCCCCGTTGGTATAGTACTGGATCCTTGAGGCCTCCGCCAGGTCATGTCCCGCGCCAAGATACGGCATGCCGATCCCGTCAAGCGTATCGAAGGTGTCAAGCATAGCCTGCTGCCCGTGATCGTTGACATGGTTATTGGCCAGGCCGACGATATCCACGCCCATATCCTTCAAAAGTGACGCGTACTTCGGCCGCGCGCGGAAGGTGAACTGCTTATTTTCAAGCGGCGTACCGCGTGTCGAATACGGAAACTCATTGTTGAGCATAAAGAGATCCGCTCCCCGCATGACCTCCATCATAGAGGCATCGAAGGCTTTCCATATATCCGGCTCGCCGCCGCATCTCTGCAGCAGGCTCGCCATGACGGCGTAGCTTTCGTCAAACAGGATATCCCCTGCAAACGCGAGCGTGATCACATCCGGATCGGAAGTCCTGAGAGGCAGCGTATCGGGTGCTTCCATGGCATAGCGGGTCTCCGGTTCGGTCTCTTCCGCTTCGGTCTCCTCCGGTTCTGTTTCCTCCGATGCAGCCTTCCCCACACCTTCGTGATCCACAGACGAGACCTCCGCAGGCAGACCGGAAGCCTCTCCTGCTCCGCCCGTGGATGCTTCCTTTTTTGTACCGGCATTGTCACTCACTTGATCTTCGCTCCCCGCGCCACCGGCCGTATCCGTCCCTTCGGCATACTCCTCACCCGAAGCATCGGCCCTTCCGTCTGTCTGTTCCGCGCTCCGGTCCGCAAAGCCCGGCAGGGCAGCGAGCTTCTCTCCGGCATCCATGTACCACAAAAAGGCAGCGCCGATCAGCACCGCAAAAGCGATACAGACCGGCAGCCGCCATGGTTTACGTTTTCTGCTTCTTTTCTTTTTCCTTGATCTTCCGTATTCAGACATATCCCGGAATCTCTGAGGCCGGACCGCATCAGCCGGCCATAACTAAATATCAGCTGCCCTGACAGATCAGAACGCTTCCATAGCGATATCCAGGTCTACATTGCCGTCAATGCCGGCAACCCGACCCTTGTCGCTGTACTGCCACAGTGTATACGCATAAGGATAGTAGAACTCCGACGAGTAGCTCGCGAACCACTTCTCATAGGGCTCCAGCTGCTTCAGATCCAGCATCAGAAGCGCCGTCTCGATATTGAAGTAGATCATCGGGCGATATCCCGCTTCTTTGATCAGGTCGCAGTAGTAAGCGACCAGCTCCGTACGGAGCGCAGGATCGATCTCATCCATTCGTCCCGTGCCTTCCGCGGTCTTCTCGACATCGACCACGACCGGTCCGCTGATATCATACGGCGCGAGCAGGCCCTTGAGCATCTCCACTTCCTCTTCAACTTCCTCACGGGTGATCGCCTGTGTAAAGACATAGGCGCCGACAGAGATGCCGTTTGCGCTTGCGCCGGCAGCATTGGCCTGGAACTCGGTATCCTCGACCAGCTTTCCGGAGCCGTAGCCGCGGTACATCGCGCGGATCATGGCATACTCAACGCCGTCCGCCGCTACCTCGTCCCAGCGAATCTCGCCCTGGTGGGAAGAAACGTCGATACCCTTATGGGATACGACATTGCCGTTATCCATGTACTGCCACTCACCGGACTCCAGCTTCTGGACGCTGTCCGCTACAAAATCATGCTTTTTAAGTGACTCGTCTACCGGCGTGAACACGTATTTCTTATCGGCATAGAGGATCAGGTCCTCCGGATAATACTTTCTGAGCGTGCTCAAAACCGAATTGCCTTCCGCAAGGGAATCGCGGATGCCGTCCAAAGTCTCCTGCGCCTCGCTTGCAGCTGCCGAAGCAGCGCCTCTCTCGCGAAGTTTCATGATACCGATCGTCAGCCAGATACCTGCAAGCAGGCTGAGCACCACCAGCATAACGACTGTCTGTGTGGAAACGCCCGGTCTGCGGCTCCTTGCGCGATGCTCGCTGTATACACCCGAAGGCGCGGAGCTGCCGGCTGTGCTTTCATTGCGGCGTGCCGCGGTCCCTTCGGAACCGATCCCACGGCGTACGCCCCTGCCGTTCTGCCCGCTCTTCCTTCTGCTGGTGCCTCTTGTTGTATTGTCAGCCATTTGTAATGATCTCCAATTCTATATCTATAGTCTCTCGTAAATCCCGTACATTATAGCACAAGATCGCTGTATGGCAAATGATTTCCTTGTACTTAAAAATGATAAATCCTGTCCGGGCGCGGCAAAACAGCCACCGTAAAGAACACGTCTTTACGATGGCTGTCATGTTATTCAGATCAGATATAACGATGGGGCATGTCACCCGGCCGGGGCTTCGTCAGCCGCAGATCCCGAGCGCCTTCAGGACCTCCGCAGTTTCACTGACCGGCACGATCTCCAACGCCCCGCGGACTTCCTCCGCAACGTCCTTGAGATCATCCACGTTGTCCTTCGGTATAAATACTTTCTTCACGCCTGAACGCTGTGCCGCCATCAGTTTCTCCGGAAGACCGCCGATTGGATTGACTCCGCCCTGCAGGGATACTTCGCCGGTCATCGCCACCGTCGGCGGTACCGCGACGCCACTGATAAGGGATGCAAGCGCCGTCGTCAGTGTAATGCCGGCAGACGGTCCGTCCTTGGGTGTTGCACCATCAGGCACATGGATATGCAGGTCGTTTGTCTTAAAGGCTTCCGCCTTATCCGGGAACATGTCCTTGACCAGGCTTACCGCGATCTGCGCGGATTCCTTCATAACATCGCCGAGCTGTCCGGTGATCGTTACCTTACCGTCGCCCTTGGTCAGCATGGTCTCAATATACAGGATATCGCCGCCGACAGAGGTCCATGCAAGGCCTGTAACAACGCCCGGTTTCGCGGTTTCCCTGACGTTCTTCTGACGGATCGGATGCGCGTCCATATATTCACTGAGATTCTCCGGGGTGATCGTGATCACGGAAGTCTGCGCAGATTCCTCAGTTGCCTCCTGCTTTTCTTTTACAGACTGCTGCTCTTCCCGCACAAGACGGACTGCCGCGCTCCGGCAAAGAAGATCCATGCGTTTCTTAAGTCCTCTGACGCCGGCTTCTCTTGTGTACTCCGAGATCACCTTATCGATCGTCTCATCACTGATCTTAAGTCTGTCCGGGCTG
Organism: Lachnospiraceae bacterium; assembly: GCA_017455005.1. Taxonomy (GTDB): domain Bacteria; phylum Bacillota; class Clostridia; order Lachnospirales; family Lachnospiraceae; genus Avilachnospira. The sequence goes on from JAFTBX010000013.1 coordinate 15,629, forward strand.
ATTCCGACCGCATCCATCGCCTTTGGAAGCAGGTGACGTTTCGCGATCTCCATCTTCTCGATCGGGGTATATCCCTGGAACGGGATCACTTCCATACGGTTTAAAAGCGGCTCCGGTATCGTATCCATCGTATTGGCCGTGCAGATAAAGAACACGTCGGACAGGTCATACGGAACATTGAGATAATGATCCGTAAAGGAGAAGTTCTGCTCCGGATCCAATACTTCCAAAAGAGCGCTCGCGGGATCGCCGTTGTAGGACTGGGAAAGCTTATCCACCTCATCCAGAACCATAACCGGATTGGATACGCCTGCCTTGCGAATGCCGTCAATGATACGTCCCGGCATGGAACCGATATACGTCCTTCTGTGACCGCGGATGTCTGCCTCGTCGCGGACTCCGCCGAGGGAGACTCGTACATACTCCCTTCCGAGCGCCTTGGCAATGCTTTGACCGATACTGGTCTTGCCTGTACCGGGAGCACCCACAAAGAGAAGGATGGATCCTGCCTGTTTTCCGGTCAGCTGCATAACGGCAATCTGTTCGATGATCCTCTTTTTGACCTTCTCGAGACCGAAATGATCCGCCTCAAGGATCTTCTCCGCCTCATCCAGTCCGATGACTCTTCCCTCTTCCTTCTTCCAGGGAAGCGCGGTCAGAAGCTCCAGGTAGTCTGTGAGCATGCCGGTCTCTGCGCTCGAACTTCCTTCTGATTTGAGACGGTTTAAGACTCTCCTTCCTTCCGCCCGGGCAGTCTCATTCATCTCCGACTCTTCCAGCTTGATCTCAAGCTTCCTGAGATCGGAGACATTTTCCGGATGCATGTCATCCAGTTCCTTCTGCAGATACTCCATCTGCTTTTTGATTGCGTTTTCCTTATAGATCTTCTGATAGTCTTCTTCCTGCGCGGTTCTTGCCTTCGCCCTGACCTTAATGATCTCCAGGTTCTCATAGAGCATCTTCTCGATCATGTCAAAGCGCTTCTGCTGACTGTCCTCCGCAAGGATCGCATAACGCTCCTCATTTTCGAGCGACACCCACGGTGAGAAAGCACCCGCGATTTCGCCGATGTTATGCCATGCGTCAACGATGCTGCTCATGCCGGCGCCCCACTGGAAGTCCTCTGAAATCTTCGAGATCTCCTTTTTCAGCGCGGCAAGTCTGGTTTCCGCGTACTCCGGATCCAGATCCTCGATATCCCAGCGTTTCTCAACGACGATATCGATGCTGTGATCCATGAATACCGTGATCTCCTTGATATCCACACGGTTCTGCAGATGGATCGTCAGATATCCGTTTTCGTTGACTTCATTGATAATGCCGGTGATACCGATCGGATAAAAGCTGTCGTTCTTCAGCTCCTCCTTGCGCATGTCTTCTTTCGTAATGATCAGCGTGACCCGGTCGTCCGACTTGGGATAGCGTCCGGTCAGCTTCTGATACATGGAACTCTTCAAATATATGATCGCATCAGGTACTGCGATAATGTTATGAACAGGTAAAACAGCCATACATCTACTCCTTTCACTGTTTATCTCCGGCTCCCGTACAAAGGTCCGAGGCGGTACGGACGGCAGCGTCAGTCATCCTGATACAGACAGACGCCCAGTGTTTATGGAACCAAACATAACAATATCACTTTTGTTAGCACTCGTCAATATTGAGTGCTATTAAAAATTTATAAACTTCTCTCCTCATACTGATGTCCTCGTGCCACAGCACTCGGACCAAAAGTGCCAGAGAAATAGACAAAAGGATGAAGACAGAAATGTTTTCTTTCTAGCTTTCAGCATAGCTTTCCTTCTTTGAAGAGGAACTCAACGCAGCTTCCTGCGTTATCACATATGTTTCAGGATATGGTAGAAGCCGAAATGAGCTACAATGCCATCTGGAATGACGCAAAGACCCTTCAGTATCAGCCGGCACTCTTCAACAAAGAAAAGGACCTGTTTCCTCTGATCTGTCCCGATCTTCCGGAGCTTTGGGACATGATCAGCGTCAGAGAGCCGGACGGCCTGTATTTCTGGCTGGACTCCATTCATAACCATGCCCTGTGCGGCAGGCCATAAGCCAAAACGCCAAGAGGAAGAATGAATATGCTCATTCTTCCTCTTGATATATCTGCTTATCTTCTTGATATAACTGCTTATCTTCAGCTCTGACAGAAGGCGCCTCAGGCCTTTTTACGGGCAGCTTCCCTCCGCTCGACAAAGTCATGATAAATAAAGTTCAGGATCGCCACAAACGGGATCGCGAGTAAAATGCCGATGACGCCGAAGAGCTTGCCGCCGACGATGACGCCGATGACGATCCATACGCCCGGGACGCCGAGCGTGCCGCCGAAGAGTCTCGGCTTGATCACATATCCGTCCACCATCTGCAGGATGAACGTAAAGATCAGGAAGATCGCCGCGTCGACCGGTTCGGCGAAGATCAGGATGAACGCGCCGATAAACGCGCCGACAAACGGACCGAAGGTGGGCGCCAGGTTGGTGATGGCGACAACGACGGAGATCAGGACCGCATAGGGCATGCCGGTGATCAGCATGAAGATCGCGTTGATGATGCCGACGATGATTGCGTCCAGTACGTCACCTACAACATACTTGCCCATAATCACGTTGCAGCGGCTCATAAAGTTGAGCAATGATGCATAGCGTTTCTCATTGATCAGGCAGCGGCAGAGACGATCGATCCCGCCCAGCATTGCCTCTTTATCGGAGAGGAAATACAGTGTCAGGATCACGCCGATCAGGATATTGATGGACTTGCCGCCCACGGAGAATGATCCGTTGATGATCTTGTTGGCGTTGCGCGAAAGAAGGCTGGCGATCTCGTTCAGGATGTTGTCACTGAACGCGGTGATGCCGCTGATGTCAAGATTCATTTCCTTCGCCTGATTCGCAAAATCCTGCAGCAGACCGCTCAGCTTCGCTGAGTAAAAGTTGATATTGGCAACAAACTGAATAACGGAAGCCACGATCTGAGGGACCAGCAGACTGATCAGCAGTCCGAGGAGCACTGCGATCAGCACCAGGGAGATAATCATCGCCAGGTTATAGCGCAGCCTGTCATGATGGATCCCGCTCAGCAGATGCAGCTCAAACCACTGGATCAGCGGCGTCACCAGATACGCGATGATGATGCCGATGATAATAGGCTCCAGGACTCTTAAGAAAGCGCCTATGGCACCGAAGAATCCGGTTATATGACTGAAAAAGAGGTAAACAAATACCGCCGAACAGCTTGCGATCGTATATGGTACCCATTTGCCTTCAAAAAAGGTCTTTCTGTTCATAAATAACTCCGCCTGATCAGAAATAAACAATTGCCGTTTTCAGTACCCGGATTAATTCTCCGGTACTTCAAGCAGCTTATAAAGAAGCCGGTAAAGAACAGCGGCGTCCTCTCCGGGTACAGACAGGCAGCCCCCGACGCTGAACGGGATGTCCTTAGCGTCTTCTCTGAGTGCCATGCCCTTTTCGGTAATGCTGACCTTTACGACACGTTCATCCTGCTCAGAACGTTTACGCACCACATAGCCGTCTTTTTCCATCTTCTTGATCAGCGGCGTGATCGTGCCGTTGTCCAGATAAAGCTTCCGGCAGATCTCTCCGACGGTAGCCTCCCTGCACTCCCACAGAACAAGGAACACCAGATACTGCGTATAGGTGATGCCCAGGGGTTTCAGAAACGGATTGTACTGATTAATTACTTTGCGTGCACATGCATACAGCGGAAAGCACAGCTGGTTTTCAAGTTTCAGCTGCGGGTAATCCTCCGCTGTCTGCTGCTGTTTTTCCTTCATCTCTCTCCTCGCTTTATCCGGACTCATATGAGCCCCGCAATGCTTAGAACCATTTCTATTTTATCAAACACATATCGCTTGTCAATGGAAGTGCTGTTAAATTTTATCCGCTTGTGTTAAAATCAATATATATTTGATTCATTTCCAATTATAGATTTTTTCAAACCGAAGCATCAGAAGGAGGATCTTTATGGCAAATATTGCATTACTGGGCGAATATGCATCAGGACTTATTTGGAACGTAGTGGCAGCCATTATCATCTATCTGGTCGGTAAACGGCTGATCGCGCTCGCGCTCAATGGCGTTGAGAAGGCCACCTCCAAGGCAGGCACGGACGAGACCCTCGCGAAGTTCCTGCGCTCGGTCGTCAAGATCGGTCTTTACGTCCTGTTAGTCTTCATCATTGTATCCCAGCTCGGCGTCAATACGGCTTCCCTGATAACAGTACTAGGATCTGCTGCCCTGGCTGTCGGCCTTGCTCTGCAGGGGTCTCTCGCCAACTTTGCAGGCGGCGTCCTGATCCTGCTCACGCGGCCCTTTAAGGTCGGCGACTATATCGTCACCGGTCTCGGAGAAGGTGAAGTCGAAGAGATCAACCTGGTCTGCACCAAGCTGCTTACGAAAGATAAGAAGGTCGTCATCATTCCGAACAGCGCGATCTCCGCAGCGCCGATTACCAACTGCTCCACCCATCCGATCAGGCGTGTGGATATCTCTGTTCCGATCAGTGCTGACTCCGACGTGACCAAAGCCCGTCAGATCATGGAAGACTGCTTCAATGCTCATCCCGATGTCATCAAGGACGGCACCGTCGCTTCTCATCTGGACGATTTTGTGGAAAATGGCGTTACGATCGCTGCATGCGGCTTTACGGAAGGCTCCAAGTACTGGGCAGTCAAATGGAAGCTCCATGAAGATATCAAAGCAGCATTCTCTGAAGCCGGCATCGTCATTCCCTACAATCAGATGGATGTACATGTCAAAAATGACTGAGCCGCACCGGCAGATCACAGCTTATAACGCTCAAATTTAAAGACTGTGTATTAAGCACAAACAACGCATAAATCCCCGTCTGCGATACTTTCGCAGACGGGGATTCTCTCTCTCCTAAGTGTATATGGTGTGTTACTCAAGCACCATCACCGCGGCAAACAGCGGCAAAACAGCGCTGACGGTGTTGGCAGCGACAGAGTATATAAGCAGGCGCTTTCTGCTCGTAGTCTGATAGATCCGGGTATAGATCAGGTATTCCAGGAGAATGACGATGATCTCTCCCACCAGGATATAGCCGATGTAGCTCATCTCCATGATGTAGCAAAAAACGATCAGGAGCAGGTTGAAGGCCAGGTTGCTCACGAGGTTGACCGGGATGACCCACCAGACAGGCTTCAGCCGGAATATGAGCGCGATCAGAAGCTCCAGTACGATCGTGATCAGGGACGCAGCCCCGAGCAGGGCCATAAACACGATCATCTCCACAACGGTCCCGCCGCCGGTATTTGTTGTGCCGGGTTCCGGGACCGGCGCATTCGCAAACGCGCTTTGAGGAAGCAGCAGCACCAGGGCAAAAGCCAGACACAGGGCAATACAATTCATCCGTTCCGTAAAGCGCAGTCTTTTCATGGCTTTAATCCCTCCATCTGTGACAATCTGCAGCCGTCTGACCGCCGGTCAGACAAACGATTTATAGACGATCATTTCCACCGTATCTTTCATAATACCGACCTGTACATCATCCGCAATGTTTGCGATGACAGACTTTTCAAGCTCATCCCATGCCTCGGCAGCTTCTTCGTTTTCTTCCTTTGCTTCTTCCACGCTGTCGCGGTATTTCTGCAGTGACCAGGTATATATAGACTGCAGCATTACCGGGTCTTCGCCGCCCATTGCGCCGTAGTCCAGCATCGGGATGCCGCTCTTCGCCTCGATCTTACCGGTCTCATCATAATTCTGCAGCCCGATCTCAACCATTTCCCGGATCTTGCCCATAATGCCGACCGCGGAAATGTTCTTGCCGGAAGTAGAGACCGACATCAGCTCTTCTCTTTTGTCGAGATCGATCTCGGCACGGCTGGTCAGATGAAGCCTCACTTCACGTGAATTTCCGTCGATCCAGAAGACCGACTGCGTCGGTTCCGCAACAGCCCTGACCATACCGAGCATTTCCTCCGCCAGTAATCTCACATGAATGCCTGCTTTATGACTGAGCTTTTCATACTCTGAAAAGCGCTCCGTCTCATTCAGAGCCTTTTCCATGCCGGCACCGCTGTTGCTGACAAAGATTTTATCTGTTTCCATAAAGGTTCCTTTCTCAGAGGTTTTTCCGGATGGTCAGAATGTTTTTGCCATCTTTGTACTCGTAGGCTACATCATCCATGGTGTTTTTGACCAGGAAAATGCCCAGGCCTCCGATCTCCCGCTGATCCGCGCTGAGCGTCACATCCGGATCTTCTTTCGCAAGCGGATCATACGGCATTCCATTATCCATAAAGGTCAGAACGACCCTTAAGGGATCCTCCAATGTCTCAACTCTTATCACGGCCTTGCCGATGCGGTCTTCGTTTGCATAGGCATAGCTCGCGATGTTCACAAAGATCTCCTCCACGGCCATGTCGATCTGCATCTCTGCTTTCATCGGACATTCTGTCTTCTCAAGACGCTCATCCACAAAGTCAATGACCTGCTGAAGATTTTCTTTCTTTGCTTCCACGGTCAGCTCGTTGACCGAAAAAAGAAGGGTATCATAACGATCCAGAAGGTCCATGAGTTCTGCCTTCCAATGGTCGATTTCTATCCTCTTTGCCTCTATTTCGAGACCGTGGCGGCGGATCGAACGGCGGATCATGCGGGTATAGCCCACGATGCGTGCTTTGTCCTCCACCTCACGGATCTTTTCTTCATCCGTAGTACCGAGATAAAGCTCAAGGGACTTTCTCCAGAAAACATTTGCCGTCTCCTGATCAAACCCCTGGAAGCGCTTCACTTCCTCATGGTCCATTTCCGAAAAACCGATATAAGCGTTGAACATGGAGCCCAGTTCGAAAATGCGGTTGCCGACGGCAAGGGTATCCATATCGATCAGCAGCACTTCATCATTCTGAAGCACCAGGTTCTTGGTATGATAGTCACCGTGGATCATATGCAGATCCTCCGGGACTGCCTCAAACAGTCTGAGCAGCTTGTCGCCGTATGCCTCCGGAAGATAATCCTTCATAAATTTCGCCCAGCCGAGAGCGGTATCACGCATATCCGGCAAAGCGCCCTTTTTCACGCGGGTATCATGGATCTTCTTTAAGAGTTCCACGTACTCCTGAACGCACCAGTCCAGCTTGTCCGGTTCTTCCGCGATCAACTTGGAAAACGACCTTGCGTTTAAAAACTCAAAAACGGAACCGTAACTGTCTCCGACGCGCACGACATCATAGGAGATCGCCGTCGGGATCCCCAGAACCAAAGCAAGACGCGCCGTTTCTCTTTCATGCTGAATATCTTCCAACGCGTCCGCGTCATGATATACTTTCACCACATTGTCTTTATCAATGCGGTACAGGGTGCCGTTCGCACCCTTGCCGATCACCTCGCAGCCCTCAATGGAGACCTGTCTGTACGCCTTGCGGACCGGCATCATTTCGGTGAAACCGGTCATGTCCAGAACTTCATATACTTCCGGCTTAACGTTGATGATCGACAGTTCTTTATGTGTTTTACGCAAATGCAGGATAACCCTGAGACCGGCACTCGAGATATACTCAAGTTCCTCCGCATCGATCACGAGTTCATCGCGTTCGGTACTGCCAAGGGCCTGCTGGATCTCTGCTTCCACTGCCGGAGCATTGTTGGAATCGATCCTTCCGATAAGGCCGATGACCGGCGTTCCGTCTGCCTGCTTTAAGATAACATTACTCATAGGAGCCTGCCCTTCCGCTGCCTAAGCAGCTCATCATCTGATGAAAACGCTTGACCAGGCGCCGGCAGATCACTCGATTGTCAGGATGTCTGAAAAGCCGGTAAGTTCAAATACTTCCATCACCTCTTCACGCACATTGGTAACTTTCATGCTGCCCTTTTTGGCCATGGCTTTGTGCGCGGAAAGAAGGACTCTTAAGCCCGCGGAAGAAATGTATTCCAGGTCCTTGAAGTCGAATACCAGCTCAGCGATCTCGTCCAGCGAAGCATTGAGCTCCGCTTCCAGCTGCGGAGCAGTCAGTGTATCCAGTCTTCCCTCCAGTGCGATGATCAGCTGGGATTCATTTTGACTCTTTTTAATCTTCATAATGGAAATATCCTCCTTCAGATTCGAACGTGCCTCTCCGGCAGTATCGTCATGTTACTTACTTATAAAGCATGCACAGCATGGTGATGTCATCAAACTGCGGCGCTTCTTTTACAAAATTGTTGATGCTGTTTCTGACCAGCTCGATCGTTTGGGCTGCCGTGACATTCTGACAGCAGTTCAGAGCCTCCAGCATCCTGTCTGTACCGAAAAGCGTGTTTTCACTGTCTGTCGCTTCCGTCACGCCATCGGTATAAACAAACAGCCGGTCTCCGTGCTCCAGTTGTATCTCATAGTCTTTATAACATATATCTTCCATTCCGCCAAGTACGAGTCCGTGTCTGTCCTTGTACAGTTCATAGTATCCGTCCTTCCGGCAGATGGCCGGGTACTCATGGCCGGCATTGGCCGCCCGGAGCTTGCCGGTGGAAAGCTCGAGAATCCCGAGCCAGACCGTTACGAACATATGCGCGCGGTTGTTTCTGCACAGCTGGGCGTTGACCCTGGTCAGCGCCTCTCCGGGCTGCAGGCCGTTTTGCACAGCCGTACTGAGCAGGATCTTGGAGACCATCATGAAGAGCGCGCCCGGGATGCTCTTGCCGGATACATCCGCGATCACGAGGCAGATGTGGTCATCGTCGACCATGAAGAAATCATAAAAGTCTCCGCCCACTTCCTTCGCGGGAAGCATGGCCGCGTACAGATCGAACTCGGAGCGGTCAGGAAACGGCGGGAAGAGCGAGGGGAGCGCGCCCGCCTGGATCTTGCTCGCCACGTCCAGCTCCGCGCCGATCCTTTCCCTTTCTGCCGTGACATGGGTCAGGTTCTCGATGTACTGCTGGACCTGTTCTTCCATACGGTCGATCGAGTCTGCCAGCACACCGACCTCGTCCTGCGTCCTGATCGTTTCAGTCAGCTTTTCGGGAGCGATCACATTTTCATCCGCAAACCGTTCCGCCTCGTCCTTGATCTTCCTGAGCGGCAGGATCATCATCTGATAAAGATACCACCCCTGCGCCAGGATAACCACCGCCGCGACGGAAATCAGAACCAGCAGAAGCTTGCGGATAAACTGCTGCCGGAACGCGACCAGCGTATCCATCTGACGCTGTACGCAAAGGATCGCCTTCGTTTTGCGGTCCGCGCCCTTTAAGGGGATCATGGCCGTGATATGAGGGTCCGTCTGGATGTATCCCTTGTCACGGATCACCAGTTCCCTCTCCGAAGTTCCTTCGTAAAGCGCCCGGTACTTTTCTTTGTACTCGTCGTTTGTCGTTTCCCGGTAAAAACCGAACTCATAGACCTGATACGGGCTGTCTTTGTTGATCGTCGAAAAAATGAAGGTGATATGTCCGTAATCCGTCAGGTCCGGCTGGATGACATAGATAAACGTCACATTCTGGGAGTTGCAGAGCTGATCCATGCTGTACCAGGAAGCCTGGTACTCGGATGACTGGCCCTTGCTCTCAATAAAACGGTCTATATGATCGGGGTTCAGTGTCAGCGCCGCGGAATCCGCCGTGCGGAACGCCCCGTCAGCATACTGCTCCAGCAGCAGATCGGTAAACTCCTTATAACCGGTATATCCGATTATGGCCGCGAAAATGACCAGTATCGTTATAACGCCGGCAAGGATCTTGATGCCTATGCTTTGCCTGAATCTTTTAATCATCTGTTCCCTTCATCCTGTTGGTGTTTTCCTCATTGCATAAGGTACGGGATCACTGCCGCGGTAAGGTTGTTGAGCCAGGTCGAATTGTTGGGCCGCTTCATATCGAGCGAGTTGATCACGACCGACCGGATCCGGATCCTGCCCGGCCCGAACGGATCCGAAGCCGAACTGACGGAACTGATCACATAGTACCGGCCGTCTTCCGCGCCGAGATACATCATCTCATGTCCGCGGAAGAAAAGCGTGGTCCCTGCCGGAAGCCCGTCCAGCACCTGACACTTTTCAGCATCACTCATCCCGCTCAGATCATATTTCACTGCCGGCGCCTCTTGCTGCCAGGTTGTATTGCGCGGCAGCTCCAGCCCGAAGCAGCGGTAAACGCCGCGGATATATCCGGAGCAGTCTTCCGCCCCAAGCATGCCGCCCCAGCCGTAGGCGTCGCCGAGCATGTTAAAAGCGACTCTCAGTACGTTGCGCCTTGTCAGCGGGAGATAACCGATGCTGACACCATAGTGCTGGGAGATCAACGCCTGTTTCTTCGCATAGCTTCCGTCACCCTGCCGGACAGGGATATAAACCGCGTAATTCTGCTGCGGGGATCGGTTTGTGATACGCCCCGGTACCGCGACGTAAGGGATCAGCTCGAGCATCGTTCCCTGCGTCAGCATCAGTCCGGATATCTCCGGGTCGGTGTTGGACTCCTCCAGATAGATCCGGTTATCCGTCACAACGAGCGTACGGTCTTCGGAAAGATCCCAGGCGCCGAGCCACTCCGATCTGCCGGAGCAAAGCGCAACGCAGTCTGACCTGACCCAGCCGCCGCAGTTGGATGTCACGCCGTACCAGTAGTTTCCGTCCGCCGTGCGCGAAAGCAGGATCATCGGCTCATTGACCCGGACGGAAGAAAGCTGGACATAATCAAAGTTGATGTCCCCCTGCTCGTCCGTCACGATCTCCTCCGTCGGAAAGGCTCTTAAGTCCGCTCTCTTCGTAACGATCCCGTACTGAACCGCGTGGGATCCGTTATAAGCCTTGTTCCGGATGTTGTCCGTGATCCGGCGCATCATATCCCCGGAGACAACATTGCCATAAGCATCCCAGTACTTGCCGTTCAGATACGCCTGAAACTCACTGACCGCGGAAGCGTACAGCCGCTCCGGAAGACCTTCCTCCTGCACGGACCTGTAGTTCTTTAAGTCGTACATCTGACATTCTTTTTTGGCCATCATGGCACTGTTCAGTGCCGTGACAGAGCGCCAGTCGGCAAGCACTTCATCCGCCCCGGCGTCATTTCTGACCCAGTAGTCCGGCCAGCTCATGCTGTCTGTTACACCGGGCATATAGGAAACGGCAGCTGAAGACGGAACCGCCGCATACGAAAAAATGCTGGTCCCTGCTGCCATACCCGCGCACACCGCGAAAAGCAGCACCTTCATGCCGGTCTTATGTTTGTTCATTCTATCGATACCACCATCTGTAATCTTTGAATCCCGGCCGTCAACGTCTCTCACCGCCGGTTTCCGGATCAGAACTGATCCGACTCGTCAAGTGCGCTTAAAAGTCCCGGCACAAACTGCTTCTTGCGTGACACCACACCGTCGAGATGCGCTTTTCCGTCTGCTGCTTCCACGCCGAACGCCTCCTGCAGCAGTATGTCGGCATTCTTACCCGCAAATAAAACGTCACTCGACTGATCGCCGATGCTTGTCGCAAGGTAAAAGGCCATATCTACCTTTTCATTGCCCGGTACTTCCGTAATGTAGAAGGAAATGATCTTTTCCGCCTTCTCCAGATTGGTCATGCTGTTGAATGTACCCTGGGCAATCGCCATACGGATGTTGCCATGGCGAAGGATCTTGCAGTCATTGTGGAAGATGCCGTCCGGCGTCTTGCCGCTTAAGTCCTCGCCTGCGTCGAACATGTCCGAAGCCAGCTGATCGAGATCCTCGCCTGCGATCTGTGCCAGCTCCTGCGCCGTACGGCGGTCCTTCGGCGTACATGTAGGTGAACGGAACTTCAGCGTATCGGAAAGGATTGCACAGCAGAGCAGTCCCGCCATCTGCGGCGAAATCTCCACACCATACTCGTGATACATATCATAAATAATCGTCGCGGTGCATCCCACCGGCTGGTTCCTGAAGAAGATCGGACCGGCAGTCTCCATATCGCCGATCCTGTGATGGTCAATAATGCCAAGGATATCCGCTTCTTCAAAGCCATCCACACACTGGCTCTTTTCATTATGATCCACAAGGACCATCTCTTTACGCTTCAGATTGATGAGGTTGCGCTTGGATACCAGTCCCTGAACAACGCCGCTGCTGTCTATGACCGGGAAATAATCGAAGCGGACCCGGCTCATGACTTCACGCACTTCATCGAGAGAAGTCGACGAATCAAAGGTCGTGACCTTGGTCTGCATGTGGTTGCCGACCGGGATACTCTGGTTTACAAGACGTGAAGCGGTATAGGTATCGTACGGCGTACTGATCAGGATACAGTCATGTTCTGCCGCCAGCTTCATGATCGTCCGCGCGATCTTGCTTTCCAGACAAACGATGACCATGGACGCACCGAGCTCGATTGCGCAAAGCTGCGCCTCGTAGCGGTCTCCAACCATGACAATGTCGCCTTCCTTGACCTTGTTTTCCATCGCCTCCGGCGAACCCGCGCCGATCGTCACACGGCCTCTGTCGATGATGGTCTCCGGATTGCCGCAGATAAGTTCACCGTCAATCGTTTCCAGGAGATTCTTAAGCGGCACCTTTGCCTTGGAGAGGACATCAGCCTCCAGGCTGTCCATGTTTGCCATGGCGATATCCTGTACCGTGATGATGCCCTCGAGGTGTCCGTCATGATGAACTACGGGAAGCGTTGTGATATCCCTTTCGATCATCATGCGCCATGCGTTCCTGAGGCTCGTGGATGAGGGGATCCCGAGTTCATCGCGGATATCCAGGTCACTGACCTGGGCGCGCACGTCGAGGCATAGCCTCGGGATCTGGAACCCGAAGCGGCGGAGCACAAACTCCGTTTCTTTATTGATCACGCCTGCGCGGCACGGCTCATATTCCTTGCCGCAGTCTTCGATACCCTCACGGATGTTCTTTTCGCGATATCCGTTCATCAGACCGGCGTAGGCGATGGCGGAACAGATCGAATCCGAATCAGGATTCTTGTGTCCGATAACCATTACTTTCTTCGTCAATTCTTTCAATTTATCGTCTCCTTAATGCGGTAGTTGAAAAGTATACAGGCCATGTGATCAGGAAGCCTCCGATCAATCCTCCGATATGGGCTGTCATGTTGATCGAACCGTCCGAAAGCCCAGGCGCAAGGACCAGAAGTACCGCAATCAATACCCGTTTCATCGGAAACATGCCTTTCATCTGCGGCAACAGCGCAAATACGATAAATACGCCAAGCAATCCGCAGATTGCGCCGGAGGCGCCGGCGGATACCGCAGTTCCGCCTGCCCCTGACAGAATATCCGTAACATAAACGAGGAGATTGCCTGCAAGTCCTGAAACAAGATAGATCACAAGGAACCGGACCTTTCCGAAACAGCGTTCGACAAAAGAACCCAGCGCAAAGAGCGATATCATGTTGCTCCCGAGATGCTCCGGCCCGAAATGAAGGAACATCGCCGTAAAAAGCCGATACCACTCTCCCCGGTCCCGAACAAGCGGCATGACGTAGGCACCAAAGCGGATGGCCACATCGACATCCTCGCTTCCTCCCGCAGCAGCTTCCAAAAGGAAGACCAGTACGTTGACCGCGATCAAAATATAGGTCATAAGTGGTTTCTTTTCCATCGTTTTATTGTACCCAAAACGGGGCTGTGTTAGCAACCCCGTTTGCGAAAATTAAAAATGTTGTAATAGGATTACGCTCTTAGAGGCGCAGAAGGGCGCCGTTCGCTCAAACATCCTCGGCGCCTGATGGCGCCTGCGGAACTCGCTCTGCGGCATCCCTTCTGACGCCATCATCCGGTGCTTTCACAGTTGCCTGATTACCCCCGGCCCACAGGTAGCAGTAGGCCTGCGTCCTTGCGTCAAAGGGCTCCGTGCGGAGGAGCTTCCGGACTTCCTCCCTGGTATACCAGCCCGGCTCGATCTCTTCATCGTAGGTGGTATGATTGCGGAAAATGTCCGCGGAACCGCCGTCTGCCGCTCCGGCGATGCCGAATACCAGCGTGCCTTTTTCATTGGAAAGCCCGATCGCGTTGCAGCTTTGCTCCAGAACATCATCGACCCGGAGCAGCTTTAAGCCGGTTTCCTCCATCAGTTCCCGTGCGGCGCTTACCTGCACGGTCTCTCCCGGATCGATCAATCCTCCCGGGAAATTATAGGTCCAGTGGTTCATGGCCATGCGAAACTCTCTGCAGAGGAGGATCCGTTCACCGGCTTCATCTGTCAGGATGAGGATCACGGAATCAGCCTGACGGTTTTCGAGTTCCTCTGCGGTATTCATCTCCCGCTGCCTGCCGACCATCTCATAGATCTTCTCCCGGCCGTCCGATGTCTCATATTCTATATCGTACCGGGTCAGAAACTTGCCTTCCATGACCTTTCGGATCTTTTTCAGTTTCATTCGTCATCATCCCCTTCCAGACTGAGCTTTGCGCCGGCTGCATATTTCGCGACAAGGCCTTTCCTGTCAAGCCCCAGATAAAAGGCCCGTTCCACGCGCTCCGAAACGCTCATCGGCTGCGGATGCAGAGACCAGGTGTCATCGATGACGACCGCGTCAAAATCATATCCTTCTTCAAAACTGCCGACATTACCGAAGAACGATCCTCCGCCTCTGGTCGCCAGATAAAATGCTTCGGCAAAGGTCAGCGGTTCTGCCTCGTGATCCAGATATCTCCAGTAGAGCTTGGAAACCTGGACAGCATCCGTCACGGCACGAAAGATCGACACTGTCTGTCCGCCGGCCACGTCGCTTCCGAGGCCGATCCTCATCTTTTTATCCAGATAACGGCGCACCGGCGCGATTCCGGATGCCAGGTTCATGTTGGAGTTAGGGCAATGCGCGATCCAGACACCCCTTTCCCGCATCCTTTCCACCTCATCCTCGGGTGAATAGATACAATGTGCCATGATCGTACGCGCCTCTCCTCCGAAGAGTCCGTAACGGTCATAGCCGTCCCCGTAGAACGCTGCATCAGGCATCAGGGAAGCAACCAGCTTCATCTCTTCCGGATTCTCCGAAAGATGGGACTGCACCGGCAGGTCATAAAGCCTGCGCACTTCCCCGAGATAATCCAGCAGCGTATTGCTGCAGCAGGGGATAAAGCGGGGCGTGATAATCGGATATGTGCGTTTAAAATGATGATGATTCCTGATGTCATCGATCCAGTCGATCGTATCATAGGTAGAAATCAGCGCGGTCTTTTCCTGCAGCGCGGGCGGCGCGTCCCTGTCCATGTTCACCTTGCCGACATAGCTGATGAGACCGGTCGACTCCATCAGTTCCATCAGAATGATCGTGGCTTCCTTGTGGACTGTAGCAAAAATGACCGCTCTCGTAGTAGCGCTGCGTCGCATCCGCAGCGCAAACATCCCATATGCCAGACGCGCGTAATCCGGATCCGCGTATTTTTCTTCCTCCGGAAAGGTCCTTTCTTTAAGCCAGGTCAAAAGCTCCGAATCCATGCCGGTGCCGCGAAAGGCAAACTGCGGCGCGTGGAGATGCAGATCTACCATGCCGGGCACGATCAGCGCGTCCTTATAATCCTTCTTCGGAAGCTCCCTGTATTCCTTCGGCAGTTCCTCAAATATACCTCTGCATTTTCCGTCAATACAGACGATATACGCATACTCCTTTGCTTCCGCCGCGCCCAAATGCGGTGTATGATAAACATTTCCTCTGATTACAAAATCTTTTGCATTTTCCATGTTCTCACGCTCCGTTTGCACTGCATTGACATAAAGGAAACATGAACGATCCCGATCGGTCACATAAAGCCAATACCCTGCCGCTCAGCCGCGGATAAAGATCTCGATCCCGATCAGGATCAGAATGACGCCTCCCAGTATAGAGGCCTTTCCTGAAAGCTTTGTTCCGAAACGTTTGCCGATCCAGATGCCGCCAAGACAGATAAAGAATGTCACGATTCCGATGATCAGCGCCTCGAGAACAGCTTCCGCCACGCTCAGATCCGCAATCGCAAAACCGACCGAAAGGGCATCGATCGAAGTCGCGATACCCTGCAGCAACAGGTCTCCTGTGCTTAAAGAGGGCTTCTCCTCTTCCGCATCCTGCCCGCGAATGCCTTCCAGAAGCATCTTACCGCCGATATAAAGCAGCAGGATCAGCGCGATCCAGGGAATAAAGCGGCGAAAGGAAGTGAAAATGCTGACAATCGTGTGTACCAGCACCCATCCGATCAGCGGCATAGCGATCTGAAAACCTGCAAAGGTTCCGGCGATCGTCATGCTGCGCTTCCGATCCATATGCGGCTCATACATAGCATTGACTGCCGATACGGAAAATGCATCCATCGCAAGACCGACGCCGAAAGCAATTGCGTTGATGATAAATACCAAACTCTGATTCATATGTTGTACCATTAACTCTTGTTTTCTGCTGCAGACCGCTGTACGGCCATTCTTTCAAAAAGTGTCGTCAGGACAATGCCCGCAGCCATGCTTGTCGCAAAGATCAGCGCATAAAGTCCCTGGGCTCTCGCCACTGTCATGTCCTGCCTGAGCAGCGCGTTCATACTCCTGTAAAGCGCTGCGCCGGGAATCAACGGAACCGTCGATACCACAACATAAATGATGGCGGGTGTTTTGGTCGATCTCGCCATGATCTCCGCGTATGCCGTCGTCAGTGCCGCCGCGATAAACCCGCAGAGATATTCATTTAACCCGGCATGGACCAGCACCAGATACGATGCCCAGGACAAAAAGCCTCCGAGTGCCGCCCATTTTAATTTTTTCGGCCGCATGTGAAAAACAATTCCAAATCCAATTGATCCGACGACCGCAGCCGTAAGTTGTATTATTTCCTGCATAGATTCGCTTTCCATATCTGCAAATGATCCGGCCCTCAGGCCGGAGCTTCTGTATTGACGCCGTGCCGTCACATGTCTTACATGATCAGCCCTGCCGCCGTAAACCCGACCGCGATCGTAATCGCGAGGATGACGGATTCACAGAAACGGATCAGGCCGGTTATAGTGTCTCCGTAGAAAAGATCCCGGATCGAATTGGTGAACGCAATGCCCGGGATAAAGAGCATGATGTTGCCGATACTGATCAGGTCACTGTGGTGGCCAAGTCCGAATGCGACGAAGAAATGGGCAAGCAGACCGCCGGCAAAGGACCATATGAAAGCAATCAGCAGGCGGTTGGTCATCACCTTGCCAAGCGCCGATTCAATCAGCTTCAGGATCACACCGATCACCGCACCGGCAATGCAGTCCGCCATATCTCCCCCGAAAAAGACGGTGAAGGAACCGGATACGACTGCGTAACCCAGCATCTGCAGGGATGCAGAACGGCTCTCGGCCGCTGCCTTTGTTTCCTCCCTGATCTTTTTAAACCTGACAAGTGCTTCTTCCGGCGTCATCCTCGGCTCCGCGCTGCAGATCATCCTCGACAGGCCGTTGAGCGCTTCGAGCATCGCCATGTCGGTATTGATCGAGCGGATCCTGCGCGTCTGCGTCACCGTGTTGAAATCGCCGAAGTGCGCTGTCACCTCGAGACTGGATGTAATGGAAAAGACATCGGCTCTGGTTGCGCCATAGGCCTGCAGGATACGGGTGACGGTATCCTCTACTCTGCTCACCTCGGCACTGCTCGCCAGAAGTTCTTCACCTATGCTGATTGCGATATATACGATTTTCTCTGCTTCTTCTCTGGTCATGAGCTTACTATATCAATCCAAAAGGGTACTGTCAATCAAACCCGTTCACGATCATCCGACAATAAAAAACACACCCGTTTCGCAGCTGTGCAAAACGGGTGCATCTGATCATACTTCTTTGTCCAATCCACTTCTAAGGAACCTGGCGCTGCGATATGTCATTCATCCGCCAGTGCTTCAAGTTCCGCATACTTTTCCTTGAACTTTTCAAAGAGTTCATCCGTCCCGTCCAGACTTCCTGCCCGGGCGATCTCCGTGAGCGCGGACACCGGTTCAAAAACCGGCGTCAGGGACAGATTGGCGTATACGCCTTTCAGGCTGTGGGCAGCTTCAAAAGCAGACCTGACGTCCTTCGCCGCAAGCGCCGCGCCGAGTTTTTCTATCCCGGACGGATCCGAAAGTGCCAGCTTGACCATGCGGATATAAAAAGCTTCGTTATTCATACATCTCGCAAGGCCTGAATCCACATCCGCGCCATATGCTCTCAAAGTATCAAGTGTGATCACAGCGGTACCTCCCCTTACAAAAAGATCCGTAACCGGCAACATTTCAAACCTGCCGGATACATTATTTCTAAGATCCCTTATTTATGATATGATACATATAGCAATGTACGTCATCAAAGCATTCTGATACTTATTGATTATATCACAAGGAGAAGCGCCATGCAAATTGATCCTCAGCTGCTGGATTTCCTGAAACAGGCCGTCGCGATCGGCGCGTCTGACATACACATTTCCGTTGCAACCCCGCCGATGATCCGGCTGAACAGCCAGATCCGTCCGCTCGAGGGAGCTCCCCGGCTGATGCCGCCGGATACCCAGCGGCTTCTCTTCAGCATTATCGACGAAGAGCATATGAAGACGCTCCTTACGAACGGTGAGGTCGATATGAGCTACGGCGTTCCGGACGTCGGACGTTTCCGTGTCAATGTCTACAAACAGCGCGGTTCTTTCGCGGCGGCGATCCGTATCATGAACACGACCGTACCGGATCCGAAGAAACTGGAGATCCCGGAGACGATCATCAATCTGTATAAAAAGAAAAGCGGCCTGGTGCTTGTCACCGGACCGACGGGAAGCGGCAAGTCCACGACGCTCGCCGCAATCATCCAGCAGGTCAATCTGAACCGGCACTGCCACGTGCTGACGCTGGAGGATCCGATCGAATATCTCTATCGGCATAACTGCTCTCTCGTCGACCAGAGGGAGATCGGCCTTGACTCAAGGACTTTCGCCACAGCGCTGCGCGCCGCGCTCCGTGAAGACCCGGATGTCATCCTCGTGGGAGAGATGCGCGACCTGGAGACGATCTCCACCGCGATCACCGCTGCCGAGACCGGACATCTGGTCTTTTCCTCGCTTCACACCAATGATACGGCGTCCACCATCAACCGCATTATTGACGTCTTTCCCGAAAACCAGAAGGAACAGATCCGGACGCAGCTTTCCATGGTGCTGGAGTCCGTTATCTCTCAGCGCCTGCTGCCGAAAGCGGACGGCAGCGGCCGGACCGCCTGCTTTGAGATCATGCACTGCAACCCGGCGATCCGCAGCCTGATCCGTGAAAACAAGATCCACCAGATCCCCGGTATCATCCAGACAAGCAGCAAGGCCGGCATGATCACCATGGATGAGGCTTTATACCAGGCAGTACAGGAAGGCCGCATCAGCAGGGAAACCGCGCTAGAATACTCGGATGACGCACCGGCGCTGGAACTCAGGTTCGGAGGCAGCAAGCCTCCGGTCGAAGAAGAAAAGCCGAGATTCCGCTGGTAACCGCACACAATAAATCAGCACATAAAAGCCCCGGACCGCAGCGCGGCCCGGGGTTCTTCCTGTCTTCAGACGATCTTCTATTTCATAACGTGCAGCGACTCATCAAGGTCATATTCCACCGTGCTCCTGAGCATTTCGCTGCTGACCCGGTATCCTGCCGCTGTCGGCTCATACGTTACGACAAGCTCCATCTTATCTCCCGCGGTAAAGCGCTTTGTAACTGCTGCTCCCGCAGCATTTCCGGACGGGGTGCCGTCTGCCGGACTTAAGTTCAGCTCCTGCAGATACTCCTGCGCCTCATTTCTCGCGCCGTAATACCACTCTGCCTGCTGCGCGTATTTGTCGCTTAAGCGGCTGTCCGCGAGCGCGCTCGTCAGGGAAAGTGAAGCAAAGCTGACGAGACACATGATGATCAGGAGGACAAGGAACAGCGATATGCCGCTGTTGACCGTGATGCGTTTCTTACTGCTCATGGCCGCCTCCTTCCGATATGTAATCTTTGACTTCCAGCGCGAAAAGCTCTGCGTCTTCCGCCGAGCCGACACGGATCAAAAGTGTCTGCATGTCCCCGTCTTCCGGCATTTCCGTCACCTGAAGCGCTGTCTCGTAAACACTGTCATCCGATATGATCGCGATCACATCATCCCCGGACGCAGTCACTTTGTCCTCCGGGAACGCCGCCTGCAAAAGTTCCATAAAGCGTCCGCTGTCTCCGTCCGCGGCGATAAAGCTCTCGGCGCAGTTCTGCGCGATACGCACGGCTTCCGTTTTCTGCTCCGCAGCCACGCTGATCCGGTGCGCGTGCAGAAACATGTTGATGCAGACGATTCCTGCTACGGCAAAAAAACCGATCGCGATGATCAGCTCCAACAGGAACAAAGAAGCTCCTGACCGTAGTTCGGACTTCGGATATGCGGTTTTTATATCTTCATGCTCCATGTTATATTCGTCCCGTGTATCGTAAAGGTATCTGCCTCGCTGTTACTGCGGCACCTGCTTAAATTCTGTCCGTGCGTCGTCACGGGATCGTAGAGATCACACAGTGGTCCGTCCTGCCCGTTTCTTCGGTGATCCTGGCGATGATCACGCCTTCCGCCGGTTCTTCCAGATCCAGTTTCTGTAAGGGCAGGATCATCGTGCCTGCTGCCAGAGTAAAGTCATAGTTTCCCTCGGGCGTCAGCATTTCCATCAATGAATCCTCATACGAATAGATCCTGAGGATATACGGGCTGCCGCTGATCTCCCTGCGGATAGCAAGCGTCCTGACGCCGTCGATCTCCTCGATCCGGATCGCATCCTCCGCCTTGTTCTGGTGCACTGTCTGCATCAGGTAGGCGTATGGCGTCCGGAGACTGCTGTTTTCCTGCATCGTCACCGCAATGTTGCGGTACTCCCTGGTTCCCATGGTCACAAGCATAACAGCCGTAAAAAGGAACCCCGCGAATAACAGGAGGATAAACAGGATATCAATCGAATGTCTCTTGGTCTGATACTTCATCTGCCATCCACCTTCAATACGCCTTCCGGCTCTTCACTGGCCGTTCTGTCCAAAACAATGTAAAACGGCCGGATATTGGATCCGTGCGGCCGGTAATCCACATAAAAACGATCCTCGTCATAAGCAAGGCCGTAATGAACCCGCAGATACTCAAGATCCGGCGGAAAGTGCCCTTCCAGCGCGTAACATGTCGTGATATCCCTCTCAAGTGCCTTTTCCAGCGCTTCATGCTGCTCCGCCGCAGAATCATTTTCCAGCTTATTTGTAAGCACGACAAAAGCGCTGATCCAGCAAGCGCAGATCAGTACGCTCAACAGTATGCCGTTGATCCGAAATCCTTTCATCTGAAACCCTTAACCGATACCGCTCATGATGCCGATCAGAGGCATAATCACGGAAAGCAGGATGATGCCGACGATCAGCGCAATGATGATGACCATAGTCGGTTCGATCGCGGACAGGATACGTCCGATCCTGCGGTCCGCGTCTTCCTTATAATGGGCGCCGATAAATGCAAGTGCCCTGTCAATGCTGCCAGCCTCGGAAAAGACCGACAGCATGCTGGTATAAAACGGACTGAAGATCTGTGTTTTCGCGATGGCGCCGGAAAAGCTCTCCCCTTCATACAGGTACTTCCGGCAAAGCCCGATCTTTTCTTCCAGCGGCGGATACTCCACGATCCTGCCGGCGATCTCCAGGCTCCGGTACGGATCGAGGCCGGCTGCCTGCGCCATCTGCAGGCCGCTTGTGAAACGAACCAGGGCCAGTTCCTGCGCAAGATCCCTTGTGTGCGGGAATTTCCGGGCAAGCTCACCGAAGAGCTTTCTGCCGCGCTCCGTAAAATAACAGAACGCTGCGAACAGCAGGATCGCCGCAAGCAGGACCGCAAGCACGATATAGTATCTGCTGAAGAAGTTGCTCATCCCCAGCATTGCCTGCATCACTCCGCCCGCCGTCGCGCCAAGCTGGTTAAAGATCTGCATAAAGACCGGCATGACCTGGTTCATCAGTACAACAATAACCAGGAACATGACGACGATCATCATCACGGGATAACTGACAGCGCTTTTGATGGACTCATGAAGCGCGTCCTCTTCTTCGTAATAGCGTTCAAGCGCGCCGCAGGCGTCCTCGATCCGTCCGGTTTCTTCACCGACATAGAGGAGTTCACTGACATAGGAAGGAAACACGCCCGATCCGGCCACTGCCTCCGAAAGCTGTGCCCCGCCGGCGATCCTGTCGCCGAGATCCGCAAGGATCGCAGCCGTTTCCTTATGGTCCGTATCCTCTTTCATGATCTTGAATGCCGAAAGCGGCGTAATGCCGGCTCCCATCAGGACGTGCAGCTGGGAAAAGACATGGAAGATCTGAAGGCTGGTCAGTTGTTTTTTCTTTTGTGTGGATGCCATGGGATGCTCCTGTCAATATAAGTACATAGTGCGATAGTTCGTTCCGTCGCCGATAAATTTCT
Organism: Lachnospiraceae bacterium; assembly: GCA_017455005.1. Classification (GTDB taxonomy): domain Bacteria; phylum Bacillota; class Clostridia; order Lachnospirales; family Lachnospiraceae; genus Avilachnospira. The sequence continues at coordinate 38,005 of JAFTBX010000013.1, forward strand.
TGAGTTTCTTCTCGCCCTGGCTAGCCGCCATGGTCGGGTCCATCATGGACCAGTTTTCTCCGTCAAAGTAGATCAGGCTGTTGATCCATCCGATCTCATCCACGTAACAGGAGATCCAGGCATGATATGCCGTGCCCGCGTATCCGATCTCCATGCGCGTCGGGATCTGCTGCGTCCGGAGCATGCAGGCAACCAGCGCCGCGTAGTCAAAGCAGATGCCCTTGCCGGTATCCATGACCTCGTCCACGTCCGGGAGATAGCCGCTTTGTACAGTTTCCGCTTCTTCCTTGTCATAGACTACATTGCGGACAACATAGTCATAGACCCTCGTCACACAGTCCAGATCCGTGTTTGCCGGCACACATAACTCCGCCGCCTTTTGAATCGCGCGCGTATCCTCCTCAAACCAGACGTACTGATTGGGATACAGGAACGGCCCGAATTCATCCTCCAGTGTTACATCCAGCTCCGTACTGAAGACCTCCGCGTACATGGTTGCTTCGATATTGTTATAGACACCGACGATGTAATGCCCGTCGCCGCTGGAGAGCGGAAAGACATTCCAGCTTCCGTCCAGTTTCATGTCATAGGTATAGGTCAGCTTGTCGTCCGCCGTCATCTGCACCTTTACCTTATGTGCGTCGCCCTTATAAAGCACGCAAAGGTACCCGTCCGCGATGTGCGAGATATCGATCTCTACGTCATCATTGCCAAGCGTCTCTGTCTCAGGATGCTCCGGTACCAGGATCACCGGCTCCGATCCCCTGGTGCCGGGTTCTTCCGGGGCAGTCTCCGCAGGCGACGGTCCTCCGGAACCGCCGCATCCGACAAGCAGAAAGACTGCGCATAAGAGAATGCAGACAAACGAAAACAAACGCCCTGAAAGGCGCCTTTTACGTCTGTCATTCAGCTTTATGCCTGCGGAATTCATCATTACAAAACAGGAACCTGCAGCCTTATCGTGATTACTGAAAAGTCATATTACTAACAGTATAGAGCAAAAATGAAACGCTTGCAATCAAAAGCTCCTGATGGTAAATTATAGGTAAGGCTCCACTGCGGTCTGATACAGTAAGTAAGTACAAGAAAAATACAATATTTTTTTAAATTTCTCTGTCAAAGACCCGATACTGTAGCGCTTTTGTGTCTGTTTATCTGCTATAATGCAGACATAAAGAAGGAAACTATACACTTTGAGGTATCAGATATGAAGAACAAGAAGTTATTCATCGGAATAATCGCATTGACCATCGTGATCGCCGCTGCGATCGGATTCTATGTCAGCCAGCCCAAGCTCAACGAGACTGCGGAACTGGATGACACGGCAGTTTCCCGTGAAGAGTCCGATGAAGGCGACGTCCACTGGATCGATGACGGCGCGATTGCACTGGCAGGCGAAGCCGAGTCCAGTGAAGCAGCTTTGCAGCAGGCATCCGCGACTTTGGCGCTCGTCAACAACAGGCGCGCGCAGCAGGGACTCAACCAGCTGAGCTGGGACGACAGACTGGTCCAGGCAGCGCAGGTACGCGCACAGGAAGCCGCAACCACCTTCTCGCACACACGTCCGAACGGCACTGACTGGTACACCGTCAACAGTGCAATCATGTTCGGCGAGAACCTCGCCAAGGGCTACTACGACGCAGGCACGGTCGTGCAGGCGTGGATCGATTCACCGACGCACCGGGCGAACCTCGACGGCAACTTCAACACCATGGGTGTCGCCATCTACCAGGCGCCGAACGGATCCTGGTACTGGGCACAGGCGTTCGGATACTGATCCGGCATTCACAACAGATAATTCAGGGCAGGCTGTTCAGCCTGCCCTTTTCATATCCGTATCTATCTTTTGCTCCGGTCTTTTTACAAAGTAGCTGCCATGACAGCCTTGATCGTATGCATCCGGTTTTCCGCCTCATCGAAGACGATAGACTGCGGTCCTTCAAAGACCTCATCGGAAACCTCCATGCTGTCGATACCGAACTTCTCGTGAATCTCCCGGCCGATCTTTGTTCCGAGGTCGTGGAATGCCGGCAGGCAGTGCATGAAGCGGCACTGCGGTCCCGCATTCTCCATGATCTTCTGGTCGACCCTGTACGGCGTCAGATCAGCGATACGTTCAGCCCATACCTCATCCGGCTCACCCATGGAGACCCAGACGTCCGTATAGATGACATCCGCGCCGGCAGTTGCCTGATACGGATCCTCGATAAATTCGAGTACGGCACCGGTCCCGTCAGCAACCTTCCGGCACTCTTCCACAAGCGCGGGATCCGGGAAATACTTTGCAGGCGCGCATGCAACGAAATGCATGCCCATCTTCGCGCAACCGACCATCAGGGAGTTGCCCATGTTATAGCGTGCGTCACCCATGTATACGAGCTTTTTGCCTGCAAGCGAACCGAAATGCTCACGGATCGTCAGAAAATCTGCCAGGATCTGGGTCGGATGAAACTCATTGGTCAGACCGTTCCATACAGGAACCCCTGCGTACTTCGCGAGGTCTTCTACGATTTCCTGACCGAAACCGCGGTATTCGATACCGTCATACATGCGTCCAAGCACTCTCGCGGTGTCCGCGATGGATTCCTTCTTGCCGATCTGGGATCCTGACGGATCGAGATACGTCGGATGCATGCCGAGATCCGCACCCGCCACTTCAAAGGCACAGCGCGTACGGGTCGACGTCTTTTCAAAGATCAGGGCAATGTTCTTGCCTTCAAACATTCTGTGCGGAGTCCCCGCCTTCTTTTTAGCCTTCAGATCCGCAGCGAGATCCAGAAGTTCATTGATCTCCTCGGGGGTAAAATCCAGTAACTTTAAAAAGCTTCTTCCTTTAAGTGACATAATAAAATACTCTCCTTACTTTGGCGGTCTATCATTCCAAATGTTGCAAAGCGAGAAATATGCCAAGGCAGGGTGTCGGCCCGCAGCAAGATTTTTGCTTCATTAATTATCCGTCAGAAGCGTAGCTTCGGTCCATAAAAGCAAAAATCGCAGCGGGCGCCAGGCGCCAGTGACGCCTGTTTGGCGCCGACCGAAACGGAGTGTAGAGGGTTTCCCTGCCGGGCATATTTCTCGTGTAATATCGATATTTTACTTACAGGCTTCCATAATTACTGCTGCCGCTTCTTCCAGCAGTTCCATCGGGATGTTGAGCGCCGGAAGCAGGCGGACCTTACCGTGCGCTGTCAGGCACAAAACGCCGTTTTCAAGACATTTGTTAACGACTTCTCCTGCCGGCTTATCCGTGGTAAGGCCGATCATGAGGCCCATGCCGCTGACTTCTTTGATGCCCTCCGCCTTGCCGAGGATATCAAACAGATATGCACTCTTCGCGCGAACTTCCGCCATCAGCTGCTCATCGATCCTGTTGATCACGCTGATACCTGCAGCGCATGAAACCGGATTTCCGCCGAAGGTCGAACCGTGATCTCCGTAGCTGAAGATATCCTTTAACTTTTCTCCGAGCAGCACCGCGCCGATCGGCAGGCCTCCCGCGAGTCCTTTTGCCGTCGATACGACATCCGGCATAACATCATATGCCATATAGGAGTAGAATCTGCCGCTGCGGCCATTGCCTGACTGGACCTCGTCCACGATGAAAATGATGTCTTCCTTCGCGCAGAGTTCCGCGATGCCCTTGACGAATGCCTCGTCCAGCGCGCGCACGCCACCCTCGCCCTGTATGCATTCGATCATGATGCCTGCCGTCTTATGCGCATGCACAGTCTCGATCAGCTTCGGAAGGTCGTTGGCGGGCGTATGGACAAAACCGGGCGTCAGCGGCTGGAACAGGCGGTGGAACTCGTCCTGGCCGGTTGCCGCAAGAGTGGTCAGCGTTCTGCCATGGAAGCTCTGCTCCAGTGTTACGATCGTATAGTAATCGCTGCCCTTTTTCTCTGCCGCGTATTTGCGGGCTGCCTTGATGGCGCCTTCATTGGCCTCGGCACCGGAGTTGCCGAAAAACACCTTCTTCATACCGCTCTTCTCACACAGAAGCTTCGCGAGTTCCGCGCAAGGCTCCGTGTAGTAAAGATTGGATGTATGCTGTACTTTTCCGATCTGTTCGATCACAGCCTGCTGCCACTCTGCATCCGCGATACCGAAGCTTGTGACGGCGATTCCCGAACCGAGATCGATGTAGCGCTTTCCGTTTTCATCATAAACCTCCGATCCTTTGCCGGAAGCGATGCAGATCGGGAAACGCTTGTATGTGGACGCGATATAGGTACTGTCCTTTTCAAAAACGCTGCTCATTCGTCCTGTTCCTCCATATATTACTGAGAGTATCCGCTGTCAGGCCGTGGTGCCTTTCAGTCTGCTTCCTCGTCTGCTGTCAGCATCGTGCCGGCGCCTTCATCCGTCAGAAGCTCCATCAGGATAGAATGCGGAACGCATCCATCCATGATGATGCACTGTCCGACGCCCATCTGGATCGCCTTTATGCAGGAATCCACCTTGGGGATCATGCCGCCCGCGATGATGCCGGAATCATAAAGGCCAACCGCTTCCTTCACCGTCAGCTGGCGGATCAGTGTCTTGGGATCATATCTGTCTCTGAGAATACCGGCAATATCGGTCATCATGATCATGTTTTCAGCCTTCAGGGCGCCTGCAATGTATGCCGCGGCAGTGTCTCCGTTGATGTTGTAGACATTGCCGTCCTGATCGCAGCCGAGTGTGGACACGACCGGGATATAACCCTTTTCCAGCAGGTCCATGACCGGCGCGATGTTGATCTTCGTGATCTTGCCGACATATCCGAGATTTTCATCCTTCATCTCCGCTTCGATCAGCCGGCCGTCCATGCCGGAAATACCCATCGCGTTTCCGCCGCTTCGCTGCAGCAGGGTGACAAGCGTTTTGTTAACCTTACCGGCAAGCACCATCTCCGCGATGTCCACGGTCTCCTTATCGGTCACCCTTAATCCCCCGACAAACTCCGCTTTTTTGCCGAGTCTGCTCATGAGATCATTCATTTCCGGTCCGCCGCCATGCACAAGGACGACCTTCACACCGATCAGCCACAGCAGGACGATATCCTCCATGACCTGCAGCTTCAGATTTTCATTGATCATCGCGTTGCCGCCGTACTTGATGACAACGATCTTATTATTATACTGGCGGATATACGGCAGTGCCTGCGTCAGGACCTCTGCGCGCTCCGCATTGGAAAGCATTTCCTGGTTCATAGCTGTAACCTCTGTTATATCAATCTCTTAGTTCTTTATCAAATGATCAGCTCCGGTAGTCTCCATTGATCTTGACGTAATCATACGTCAGGTCACAACCCCATGCCGTTGCATCATTGGTACCGTCGTTCAATCCTACCAGGATACCGATCTCCTTCTCGAGCAGGATCTCCTTGGCTTTTTCCTCCGAGAAAGGAATGCCCGCGCCGTTTTCACATACGCAGATCGTTCCCTTCGGGGACCGGAAGCTCACATCCACCTTATGGACATCCACATCCGCACCGCTGTAGCCGATCGCGCAGAGCACTCTGCCCCAGTTGGCGTCCGCACCGAACATCGCCGCCTTCAGCAGGGAGGAACAGATGACGCCCCTTGCCACGGTCTTTGCAGCTTCCATCGTCTTTGCGCCTGTTACCTCGCACTCCAGGAGCTTTGTCGCGCCTTCGCCGTCTCCCGCGATCATACGGCACAGATGTACCGTGACCGTGTTGAGCGCTTCCATAAATGTCGTAAATGCCGCGCCTTCCTCAGTGATCTGAGCATTTCCCGCAAGGCCGTTCGCCATGATGGAAACCATGTCGTTGGTGGAAGTATCGCCGTCAACGGAGATCATGTTGAAAGTGTTCTGTACATCTCCGGAAAGCGCTTTCTGAAGCATTGCGGAACTGATGGCAGCATCCGTCGTCAGAAACACCAGCATTGTTGCCATGTTGGGATGGATCATGCCGCTTCCCTTGGCCATGCCGCCGAGATGGCAGACCTTGCCGTCCACTTCAAACTCCACGGCTGCCTCTTTCATCACGGTATCCGTGGTCATAATGGCTGCCGCAGCATCCTGGTTTCCGGTATAGGAAAGGCCGGAGGCAAGCTCCGCCGCCTTGGCACGGATCGGCGTCAGATCGAGCGGCTGCCCGATCACGCCGGTAGAAGCCACGATCACGTCCTCTGCCTTAACGCCGGTTTCCGCCGCGGCGATCTCGCACATTGCTTCCGCGATCTCAATGCCGTCGGCGTTGCAGGTATTGGCGTTGCCGCTGTTGCAGATCATCGCCTGTGCGATGCCGTTCGAGATGTGCTGCTTTGTAACCGTCAGCGGAGCGCCCTTTACCAGGTTGGTTGTATATACAGCCGCTGCTGACGCAGGCACATCACTTACAAGCATGGCGAGATCTTTCTTGGTTGTTTTGGGACGAATGCCGCAGTGCAGTCCGTTCGCCTTAAATCCTTTTGCGGCGCAGACGCCGCCGGAAATCAGTTTCATGATACTCCTCCTGTTATATAACGAGTCCGGTTGTTTCCGGCACGCCCATGACGATGTTCATGTTCTGGATCGCAGCGCCCGACGCTCCCTTGCCGAGGTTGTCGAACAGGGAGATCAGCAGGATGCGGTCTTCGTTGCCGGCAACGGTAACGACCATGTCATCCCTGCCCTTCAGCGCTGCCGCCGAAATAAATCCGCCGTGATCGGCCGCTTCCTCATAGCGTACGAGACCGCCGCGTCCGTAATAATCCTTAAAGTACGCGCGTACTTCCTCAATTCCGGCATTGAGATCCTCTTTAAAAACGGGGATCGTCACTTCCATGCCGCTGTAATAGTCCGCCACGATCGGGCAGAACGCCGGTGCCTTCAAAAGACCGCTGATCTTCTGCATTTCCGGCAGGTGCTTATGCTTCTGGGTGATGCCGTACTGTCTCGGCGCATCGAAAAGCGGATCTCTTCCGTCAGGTGCCTCATACTCTCCGATCATCTTTTTACCGCCGCCGGAGTAGCCCGTGAGGGAAAAGGCACTGAGCGCAGCCTCTTTCTTCAAAAGCCCTCCTTCGACGAGCGGCGCCGCGAGCGCCAGGAATCCGCTGGCATGGCAGCCGGGATTGGCAATGCGTTTTGACTTTAAGATCTTTGCTCTCAGATCTCCGAGCTCCGGAAAGCCGTATGCCCAGCCGTCCGCCGTACGGTGTGCCGTGGACGTATCGATAATCACGGTGTCCGCGCCGCCTGCCAGTTCGACCGCTTCGATCGCCGCAGCGTCTGGAAGGCATAAGAAAGCGATATCTGCCCCGCAGATCGCGTCCTTCCTCGCTGCCGGATCCTTACGCAGCTCATCGCTCAGCGTGCAAAGCTCAAGATCTTTTCTTTCCGCCAGTCTTTCATAGATACGGAGTCCGGTCGTGCCGGCGCTTCCGTCGATAAATACCTTTGTCATATCCTGTTCCCCTGTTTATCCGAACGGCTTTCAGCCTGCATTGTCAAATGATTTTTCGATTTGCTGCCGCAGCCATGTGATCTGTTCCTTTACGGAAGCTTCACTCGTTCCGCCCTTTGAGCTTCGCTTTTCCACACAGTTCACGATGCTGATGTCTTCGTAGACATCATCTGTAAAGAGCTCGCTCCATTTCTGATAGTCTTCAAGCGGATAGGTCTCCAGCACCAGGCCTTTTTCGATGCAGTCTGCCACGATCTGTCCGGAGATCTTATAGGCGCTTCTGAACGGCATACCCTTCTTAACGAGGTAATCCGCCAGATCGGTCGCATTGATGAATCCGCTCTGCGCAGCCTTCATCATATTCGCCGGAATCACCTTCATTGTGCCGACCATGGGGATCATGACCTTCAGGCAAAGCTCAGCCGTATCCACCGCGTCAAAGACTGCCTGTTTATCTTCCTGCATATCTTTATTATATGCGAGCGGCAGGCCCTTGAAGGTCGTCAGCAGGCCCATCAGGTCGCCGTACACCCTGCCCGTCTTGCCGCGGATCAGCTCCGCCATATCGGGATTCTTCTTCTGCGGCATAATGGATGAGCCGGTGGTGTAGTTATCGGAAAGCTCAATAAACTTGAACTCCCAGCTGGACCAGAGCACGATCTCCTCCGAAAAACGGCTTAAGTGCATCATCAGGATGGAGAGGCCGCCCATCATCTCCAGGCAGAAATCTCTGTCTGAGACGCCGTCGATGCTGTTCATGGCAATGCTGTCAAAGCCCAGCTGCGCCGCTTCATAATCCCTGTCTGTATCATAGGTGGTGCCTGCGAGCGCACAGCTGCCGATCGGCGATACATTCATCCGCTTCACACAGTCTGAGAGTCTCCCGGCATCCCTTAAAAGCATCATCGCATAGGCCAGGATCTGATGTGAAAACAGGATCGGCTGTGCCCGCTGCAGATGCGTGTAACCGGGCATGACAGCTTTCATGTTTTCTTCCGCGACTCTCACCAGTACTTCCAGAAGCTCCCGGATGAGAAGCATGATCTTCGCCGCCTCATCCCTGAGATACATCCTCAGGTCCAGGGCGACCTGATCGTTGCGGCTGCGGGCTGTATGCAGCTTTTTACCGACATCCCCGAGCCGGGCAGTCAGCTCCTGCTCCACAAACATATGGATGTCCTCACAGCTCATATCAAAATCCAGCGCACCGCTTTCCAGGTCCGCGAGGATATCCTTGAGCCCGGCTCTCAGCTCATCCGCCTCTTCTTTCAGGATGATGCCCTGCTTTCCGAGCATGGCGGCATGTGCCCTGCTGCCCTCGATATCCTGCCTGTACATGCGGCAGTCTGTGCCGATGGATGAATTCAGTTCATCCGCTATACTGTCTGTTTCTCCGGATGTGCGTCCGGCCCACATTTTTGCCATGTGTGCTCCCTGTTGATTATATTGTTGGGCTTTTGACCCTTTTATCAAAATTCAAATGATGTGATGGCTGTACCGTCACATCAAAACTGTCCAATGTGTATGCAGCCCGGGGCCGGTA
>JAFTBX010000014.1 GCA_017455005.1 Lachnospiraceae bacterium
CTGACTGATACGCTGATCCCGTATGTCAGGAAGATGGGATATACACATATCGAGATGCTGCCGGTCATGGAACACCCGTATGATGGTTCCTGGGGCTATCAGATCACGGGCTATTACGCGGTGACCTCCCGCTATGGAGATCCTGACGGCCTGAAGTATCTGATCGACACGGCGCACAGAAACGGGATCGGTGTCATCCTCGACTGGGTGCCGGCGCATTTCCCGAAGGACGCGCACGGACTGGTCGAGTTTGACGGGCATCCGCTTTACGAGTATACGGACCCGCTCAAGATGGAACATAAGGGCTGGGGTACGAGAGCATTTGACTACGGGCGTCCGGAAGTCATCAGCTTCCTCGTATCAAACGCGTTTTTCTACTGTGACCAGTACCACGCCGACGGTCTCCGCGTCGATGCGGTTGCGGCCATGCTTTACCTGAATTATGACCGTCCGGACGGACAGTGGACACCGAACGATGAGGGCGGCATTGAAAACAAGGAAACGATCGCGTTCCTGCAGCGCCTGAACCAGGATATCCTGACCAACTACCCAGGCGTGATGATGATCGCCGAAGAGTCGACCGCGTGGCCGAACGTTACCCGCCCGCCGCAGATCGGCGGCCTCGGATTCAACTTCAAGTGGAACATGGGCTGGATGAACGACACCCTGAGCTACTTTAAGACCGATCCGTTTTTCCGTCACGGCTCACATAACCGCCTGACCTTTGCATCGTCCTATGCATACAGCGAGAACTACATCCTGCCGATCTCGCACGACGAAGTCGTCCACGGCAAGTGTTCTCTCGTCAACAAGATGCCCGGCGAATATGATGACAAGTTCGCCGGCATGCGCAGCTTCCTTGCGTTTATGATGACCCATCCCGGCAAGAAACTGACATTCATGGGTACAGAACTTGCCCAGTTTATCGAATGGGATGAGAAACGCGAACTTGACTGGGTCCTGCTGGATTATGAGAAGCATAAGAAAATGCAGGCCTTTGTCAAGGAACTCAACCAGTATTATCTCGCCACTCCGGCACTCTGGAAGAGGGATGACTCCTACGAAGGATTCCACTGGATCGACGCGGATAATTATAAGGACAATGTCTACACGTATTACAGGACTGCCGCAGGCCCGGAAAAGGATGTGGTCCTGGTCGCTCTGAATCTGTCGGGAAGGGACTTTGCCGAGTATGACATCGGCGTTCCGAATGCAGACCATTATGAGTGCGTGATCGATACGGATATGAAACGCGCGGGAGGCCTGGGCCTTCGCCGTAAAAAGAAGTACAAGGTCACGAAGGGCGCCTGCAACGGATACGAACAGCACATCACTGTTGCTCTGCCGAAGCTTTCGGCAATCATTCTGGAAATGAGGTTAGGTGAGGTAAAAAAGCATGATTAAAAGAAAGAAATGCGTAGCAATGCTTTTGGCAGGCGGCCAGGGAAGCAGACTGGCACCGCTTACGAACAGTACCGCCAAGCCGGTCGTCCCCTTCGGAGGCCGGTACAGGATCATTGATTTCCCGCTGTCCAACTGTGTAAACTCGGGGATCGACACTGTCGGCGTACTGACACAGTATCAGCCTCTGGAGCTGAATGATTACCTGGGCATCGGTACCCCCTGGGATATGGACTTAAGATTCGGCGGACTGCATGTACTGCCGCCGTATCAGGCCGCAAACGGCAGCGACTGGTTCAAGGGCACGGCCAATGCGATCTATCAGAACATTAAGTTCATCAGGCAGTATAACCCGGAGTATGTGCTGATCCTTTCGGGCGACCACATTTATAAGATGGATTACTCCATCATGCTTGAAGAACACATCAAGAACCAGGCGGACTGCACCCTGGCAGTCATTGACGTGCCGCTGGAGGAAGCATCCCGTTTCGGCATCATGAATACCGACGAAAAGGGCAGAGTCCTGGAGTTCGAAGAGAAGCCGAAGCATCCGAAGAGCACCCAGGCATCCATGGGTGTCTATATCTTCTCAACAGAGCCGCTGATCCACTATCTGGAGGAAGACGAAGCAGATCCGACCTCGCAGAACGACTTCGGCAAGAACATCATTCCGAACATGCTGCGTGACGGCAAACGTATGTATACGCATCTGTTCAAGGGCTACTGGAGAGATGTCGGTACGCTGACCTCCTACTGGGCTTCCAACATGGACTCTCTCGGTGATATGCCGGAGCTCTGGCTCAACGATCCCGACTGGAAGATCTATTACAGACATTCCTTCAATCACCCGCAGTACGTGGGCGAGCATGCGGACATCCGCCACTCCGTCTGCGGCGAGGGCAACGAGATCGACGGCAAGATCGACCATTCCGTTATCTTCAACAACATCGACGTGGAAGAGGGCGCCGAGATCAGGGACAGCGTCATTATCAGCAACTGTCAGATCAAAAAGGGCGCAAAGGTCGAGTACGCGATCCTGGACGCGGGCGTCATTGTGGATGAGGGCGCGGTCGTCGGCGGACCGAAAGAAGGCGGTCAGCTGGCGGTCATCGGCAGAAACGTGCATATCGGAGCAGGCGCGGTCGTCAAACCGGGCGAGTCTGTGACCGAAGACAGAGAGGGGGTATGAATATGAACGCATTAGGATTTATTTTCGCGGATTCCGTTGACGGCGCATTGAACGAGCTTACGGAGAAGCGTACGCTCGGCGCGGTCCCCTTTGGCGCACGTTATCGTGTCATCGACTTTCTGATCTCCAACATGGCCAATGCCGGCATCCGCAACATCGGCATCGCGACGACCGGTAAATACGACAGCCTGATGCACCATGTACGTTCCGGAGCTCCGTGGGATCTGGATCGTAAGCGCTCCAGACTGACCTTCCTTCCGCCGTACGCTTCATTCAACGGCGGCGGCACCTATGAGAACCGTCTCGAGGCATTGCAGTACCATCTGCAGTATCTGAAGAATTTCTCCGAGGAGTACATTATCATCAGCGGCTGCAGCTATGTTGCCAACATTGATTTCAATAAGATCCTTGAGTATCACAAATCAACCGGCGCAAGGATCACCGCACTGTACAGGAACTCCAGGATCCATCGTCAGCAGGAGCTGAGCGTCATGGAGTACAAGATCGGCGAGGACGGACGCATCCTGGATCATCGCAACGCGGAGATCCTCAACGAAGACCGTCCGCTTTCCATCAACGCCTATGTCATGCGGCTGGATGATCTGATCGATCTTGCGGAGCGCAGCATGCGTGAAGGAAAGCACAGCTTCCGCAGAGACCTGTTCTTCCCGATGATCGATAGCGGAGAAAAGGTCATGGGATACGAAGTGCCCGGCGCCGTTCTCTACATGGATGACCTGTCCACATATCTCAAGAACAGCCTGGAGCTGCTGAATAAGGACGTCCGCGACAATCTGTTCCACGTGGACGGCCGCCCGATCCTGACCAACGTCAAGGACAGTGCTCCGGCACGTTACGGCGACAACGCCAAGGTAGTCAATTCCCTGATCGCGGACGGAACGATCATCGAAGGAGAAGTACGCAACTCCATCATCTTCCGCGGCGTCCGCATCGGCAAGGACTCTGTTGTAGAAAACAGTGTCATCATGCAGGAATCGACCATCGGAGACGGCGTACGCCTGAACTATGCGGTCCTCGACAAAAACGTCATCGTACAGGACTGTCGTATGCTCTCAGGATACATCACTCATCCGTTCTATATGGGAGTGAATGAGGTAATATAAGCGCATAAGCTCATAGACAGCGTTGATACAGCCCGTATGCTTGCATAACGGGCTGTATCGATGATGGATATGGCACCGGATATGAGCAATAAAGTCACGCGACCTGAAAGGCGCGGGACGAGTTGCGAATATCCGTTGAGGGGCGCGGGAGCGGGGAGCGCGAAGCGACCCGGGCTTATGCACTATTAATTAAAAGGAGATTCATGAACAGTATCAAAGCGATTTTTGATTCCAGAGATAACAGATTCAGATATCCTGCGGGAGCAGTCAGGAGTGGAAGCAAGATCAGGCTTACACTCCTGATTCCGTGTTCAGTCAAAGTATTGAAGGCGGAGCTGGTCGTCAACAACGACCGTGATCTGCACACCGTCAGATATATGATGAAACCGGTACAGGACAAAACGGCTGTTCACGAGTATGTCGCCTACAGAGTCAACGCTTCTCCAAAAGAAAAGGGACTCTACTGGTATCATTTTGAAGTAACGACCGATCTCGGCTTCCATGTGATCAGCAGGACGGAAGGCCATAACTATGCGACAGAACAGGACAACATGATCCCCTGGCAGCAGACTGTCTATGACCCGATGTACGATGAGCCGTCCTGGATCAACGGCGGCGTTTACTATCAGATCTTTGTGGATCGTTTCAACCACGCGGGGCCAAACGTGGAACTGCCCGGCAAAACGCTCCGCTCCGATTGGGGCGGATGTCCGCAGTGGCAGCCTGTTGACGGCAAGATCCTGAACAATGACTTTTTCGGCGGCAACCTGCAGGGGATCATCGAGAAGCTTCCCTACCTGGAAGACCTCGGCGTGACCTGTCTGTATTTAAGCCCTATTTTCGAAGCCGCGTCCAACCATAAATACGACACTTCAGATTACTTTCATATAGATCCGATGTTCGGAACAGAGGAAGATTTCCGGGAGCTGTGCAGCAAGGCGAAAATGCGCGGGATCCGGATCATCCTGGACGGCGTATTTGCCCATACCGGAGACGATTCGCTGTATTTTGACCGTTATGGCCATTATGGCGGAAAGGGTGCATATAACAATCCTGATTCTAAGTACCGCAACTGGTACCGTTTCCGTGAGGACGGAAGCTACGATGCCTGGTGGGGGATCGATACCCTGCCGCAGACCAACATGCTCGATGACGGGTACATGCATTTCCTTACCGGAAAGGACGGGGTCCTTCGGCACTGGCTCCGGGAAGGCGCCTCAGGCTGGCGTCTTGACGTTGTGGATGAGTATCCTTCCGGCGCGGTCCGGAAGGTCGCAAAGGCAGTAAAGGCTGAAAAACCGGACGCCCTTCTGATCGGTGAGGTATGGGAAGACGCTTCCAACAAGATCGCGTATCAGGAGCGGAAGAACTACTTTGACGGCAGCCGGATCGATTCTGTCATGAATTATCCGATGAAGGACGCAATCATCGATTTCGTCCGGAACGGCAACGCACTTCGCGTGGCGCGTCAGATGGAATCCATCATCGCGCATTATCCGCCGTTTGCCATCCATTCTTTGATGAATATCCTCGGCACGCATGACAGTGTCCGCATCCTGACGGCGCTGGCAGGTGAGATCCCGCCGGAGGACGCAGGGCGTGAGACACTGGCCAGGATGCGCATGACCGAGGCGGAGCATCATTGCGGTATACAGCGGCTGAAGATTGCCGTTGCCCTGCAGATGACGCTGCCCGGCGTGCCCTGCATCTATTATGGAGATGAAGCCGGTATGGAAGGGTACAAAGATCCGTTCAACCGCCGCTGCTATCCGTGGGGACACGAGGACAAGGATCTGCAGGACTGGTACAAGCGCATCATTAAGATCCGCAGGGAACACAGCGTTTATGCCGTGGGAGGCTATCGGACGACCGCAGCTCATAACGGACTGTATGCCTTTGAAAGATTCAGTGATGATCCGCAGGAGCACAGTATCATTACTGCCGCGAACTGCGGCACGGAGGCGGTCCGGCTCCGGCTGCACGGACACTGGGTCAATATGCTGAGCGGGGAAGTGATCAGGGACAATACGACGGTATTGCCGGGAGAAGTGCTTCTGCTGGAACACGGCTACGGACTGTAACTGAAAAACATATCGGAATAACTATAAAAAGCTTCCGGACTGCGCGAAACTGCAGCATCCGGAAGCTTTTCTGTCGGATATGGTCTGATGATTTAATGCTTATGCCAGCGGCGGCTGTCCGAGGTCAGCTGACCGATATACTCCGCAAGCTCGTCTGTAAACGCGTCCGGCGCCATGCGCCAGGACCAGTTGCAGCCGCCTACCGTGCCGGGAACATTGACCCTTGCTTCCGCGCCGAGCAGGAGATGATCCTGCATCGGGATGATACATAGATCGGCGATACTGTGCAGTGCGAGCTCCGTCAGGGAGACGGCTGCCTGTGAGGCTCCGAAGACCGGGGCTTTGACGCTCTGGATGGGGTGGCTGCCCATCAGTGAACGGATATAGGCCGTGATCTGCTTGCGTGTGCCGACGTCAAGAGACGCGTACCAGCCGCGCGTCGTGTTATTGTCGTGCGTGCCGGTATAAACGACGCAGTGCCGCGTGAAGTTGGTTGGAAGGTATGGGTTATGAGGATCGTTGTCAAAGGCGAACTGCAGAACCTTCATGCCCGGAAGGCCGGACTCCTTCACCATCTTCCGTACTGCGGGCGTGATGTGTCCGAGGTCTTCGGCGATGAACCTGCCGGGACCGAATTCTTTCTCGATCTCCGTAAAGAAATGCATGCCGGGGCCTTTGCGCCAGTGCCCGCCGGCAGCGGTCCTGCTGTCCGCAGGGATGGAATAGTAAGACTGGAAGCCTCTGGTATGGTCGATACGGATCAGATCATACATCTTAAATGTCTGGCGAAGCCGCTGCTTCCACCAGGAAAAACCGTCTTCCTCCAGCTTTTTCCAATCATATAAAGGGTTGCCCCACAGCTGTCCGTCCGGGCTGAAGCCGTCAGGAGGGCAGCCTGCGACTGCCTTGGGCTTTAAATGCCGGTCAAACTGGAACATCTCGGGATGTGCCCAGCAGTCTGAACTGTCGGGACTGACATAGATGGGGATATCACCGATGATCTCGATGCCCTTTTTATGCGCGTAATCGAGGATCGTTTCCCACTCGGAGAAGAACTCATACTGTGTCCAGCGGATATAGTCAAGCTCTGCGCTGTGAGAGGCGGCAAATGCCTTCAGCGCACCCGGGTGGCGGCGCTTAAACGGTGTGGTCCAGGTCTGGTATCCGCTGTTTCCTGCGGCTTTCCGGATCGCCATGTATAAAGCGAAATCATCGAGCCACCAGGCATTGTCCGCGCAAAAATCTCTGTATTTTTTACCGGGACGGAATCTTGCGTAGGCTTTGCGCAGGAGTGCCCTTCTCTGCGGCAGTACAGCCGTATAATCGACATGGTCTGAATAAACTGCCGGTTCTGAAGGAAGTTCGCTTTTCAGAAGCAGCCGCTTTTCGGCAAGAGTGAACGGGTCAATATATACAGGATCACCCGCAAAACAGGATAGCGGCTGATAAGGTGAATTCCAGCCGCCGGCAGGACCTAAAGGCAGGATCTGCCAGTAACGCTGACCGGCTTTTGCGAGTTTATCTATAAAGGTTAGGGCTTCTTTGGAAAAGCAACCGATCCCGCCCGGAGAGGGAAGGGAAAAGACCGGAAGCAGTACTCCGCTGGATCTTTGCATAATTCTGTACGGCATATAAACGCCGCGTCTCCTTTAAATAATATGCTTATTGTACCCGAAAACTGCCATCGGGAAAAGTAAAAAAATATAGAAGGATCCGTTCTTTGTCAATGAATGCGGCCACCGGTAAAAACTGTGTAAAATTGAACGCAGGTTATCAATGATTTTGAGTTTTCATTGACCCCTGCGTGTGTTATTATGTATGTGGTGGAGGTTGGTGATTATGACTATATTCAACATTATCTCTTTATTCGGCGGCTTGGCTCTGTTTCTTTACGGCATGCGCATCATGGGCGACGGACTCAAACAGGGGTCATCCGGAGTACTGAAGAAGGCGCTGGAAAAGGTAACGAACAATCAGTTCTTCGGCTTTTTGCTGGGACTTGTTGTGACGGCACTGATCCAGAGTTCTACGGCTACAGTTGTCCTGACGTCCGGTCTGGTAGGCGCGGGCATTATTACGCTCCATCAGTCCATCGGCATCATTATCGGTGCCAATCTCGGAACAACGATCACAGGTCAGATCATCCGTCTTCTGGATCTTAATGCGGATGCGGCGTTCTGGCTCCGCTTTCTGCAGCCTTCTACCCTTGCCCCGATGGCCGCGATCATCGGTATTCTGCTGATCATGGCGTTCAAGTTTAAAAATTCCGACCTGCTCGGAACAGTTGCGGTCGGATTCGGCATTCTGTTCACCGGCCTGATGAACATGACTGCAGCGGTCGCGCCGCTTTCAGAGTCGACTGCGTTCGCCAATCTCTTCATCAGTCTTTCGGACAGACCGGTCCTCGGTTATCTTGCCGGTGCGCTTGCAGCTTTTGCCATTCAGTCGTCCTCGGCTACGATCGGTATCCTGCAGGCACTGACCGTCACGGGAAAGCTGACATTCGCGTCCGTTTATGCAATTATCGTCGGTATCTACCTCGGTGACTGTGTTACGACCGGTATCGTCTGTTCGATCGGCGCGAGCCCGGACGCCAAACGGACAGGTATCATACACATCCTTTACGGTATCGGCAAGTCCGCGCTGGCATTGATCGGTGTGACGATCCTGCACAAACTCGGCTTCCTGGACGCAATCTGGGATGCGAGGATCACTTCCGGCGGCATTGCAAATACCCATACGATCTTCAACCTGGCTGCGGCTCTTATTCTGCTTCCGGTCTGCGGCATCTTTGAGAAGATCGGCCGCAGCATTGTCAAGGATGAAGTGAAGAAGGAAACGGAAACGGACCGTGTACTTGCTTCTCTGACACCGGCGCTCTTTACTTCACCGGAGCTGGCACTGAAAGCAGTCGGCAACGCGCTCGAATACATGAACAGTGTGGCGGAACAGAACGTCGGTCGTTCGTTCGACGTGATCAGGGAATATGATGAAAAGCTGGTCGAAACGATCAAGGCGTACGAAGATGACCTTGATATCATGGCAGACCATATCAGTGATTATCTGGTCCAGCTTTCAACCCACGTCAGCCCGGGCGGAGAGACCAACCGGCTCAATTACTATATCAAATGTGTTTCGGAATTCGAACGTATCGGTGACCTTGCCCAGAACGTAAGTGAAAACGCGACCACCAAGCATGAACGTAACGCGAGGTTTACTGACGGTGCATATGAGGAACTGACTGTGCTGCGTGAGGCAACGATGGAAGTACTGAAGCGGACTTCCGCAGCGTTCCGCGAGCAGAGCCTTGAAGAGGCGGAACATATTGAACCGGTAGAGGAAGTGATCGACGACCTGATCGCCGCGCTCCGCTCGAATCACTTTATCAGACTCGCGAATGGTGAGTGCAGTATTTATACAGGTTATATTTTCCTGGATATGCTGACCAACTTCGAACGTGTTTCTGACCAGTGTGCCAACATCGGTATCCACACGATCGCATTGTTCCTGCCTGAAGCGGCAGAAAGTGAGCATGAATATGTACACAGGCTGCATCATGGAGAGGATGAGACCTTCAACCGGCTGTACGAGATGTACCGTGAACAATTTTATAACAAGATCAAGGTGCTGAAAAAGCAGTCTGCGTAAGTTCTGAACAAGTTTATCCAAACGAAAAAAGCCGCCACCAATCGGTGACGGCTTTACTTTCACATGTAGTGGTCCGAAGTGACCCGCGGCTTAAGCCTCTGTAGTTTCAGCAACTGCTTCGACAACTTCAGCAACCGGAGCAACAACAGGAGCGGACTTGACGATCTCAGCTCTCTGGACCTTGCCGGATCTCAAGCAAGAAGTGCATACGTACACTCTCTTATTACCTGCTTCTGTCTGAATGTTAACTTTCTTAACATTGGGCTTGAAGATCTTGTTGGATCTTCTATGTGAATGGCTGACTGCGTTACCAAACAGCACTGACTTTCCACAAACCGAACACTTTGCCATGGTAGCACCTCCTTACTTAAGTATTCTATATCAGATCTGCACCAAGGCAGACTTCGCCTAAACAGCGCAAGTGATATGATAGCAGAAAACAGATTGAATTGCAAGTACTTTTGTGATAAAGTTAGTGAATAAGCTCCGGGACACATGCAGAAGGCATGGAGCGTTCGGAGCTTATTTTAAAGGAGGACTATATGAAAGGAAGAATCAACAGTCAGCTCGGAAGTATCAACATATCCGAGGACGTTATTTCCACGATCGCGGGATCAGCTGCAGTTGAGTGCTTTGGTGTCGTCGGCATGGCGGCCGTCAGTGTCAAGGACGGTTTTGCGAAGATGCTTAAGAGAGATTCCCTGCAGAAGGGCATCGAAGTGTCCGTAGAGGACGAGGACAGAGTCTCCCTCAGACTTCATATTATTGTTGCGTATAGTGTCAATATTTCCGCCGTTGCAGAGAACCTGATCGAAAACGTCAGATACCAGGTGGAAGAACATACAGGCCTGACCGTTGAAAACGTCGAGGTCTACGTCGAGGGCGTACGACGGATCGATTGATAGGAGGACATTTCATTGCTTATTACTACCATAGATGCCGGGCTGCTGAAGAAGTGCTTCATTGCCGGCACAAAGAACCTGGACGCGAACAAGGACTACATTAATGAACTTAATGTATTCCCGGTTCCGGACGGAGATACCGGTACCAACATGACCATGACGGTCATGACTGCGGCCAGAGCGCTCGATGAGCTTGAGGATCCGGACATGCAGCAACTTGTCAAAGCGATGTCCAGCGGTTCCTTAAGAGGTGCACGCGGAAACTCCGGCGTAATCATGTCCCAGCTGATCAGAGGCTTCTGCAAGGCAGTCGGGGATAATGAAGTGATCGACGCTGCGCTTGCTGACGCTGCTTTTACGAGAGCGGTCGAGACAGCCTACAAGGCGGTCATGAAGCCAAAGGAAGGTACCATCCTGACCGTTGCCCGCGGCATGTCGGATAAGGTCACGGAGATCTTTTCGGATGCGGAGGATTTAAGCAGTCTTCTGCATGACACCGTCCAGTACGGCAAGGAAGTGCTGGACCGTACCCCGGAGATGCTCCCGGTTCTGAAAGAGGCGGGTGTCGTTGACTCCGGCGGACAGGGACTGATCTGCTTTATGGAAGGCGCGCTGGCCGTCCTTGAAGGAAAAGAAGTCGACTTAAGTCTTGATTCGGGCAGCTCGTCCTCAGCTTCTGTGGGAGATCTTGAGGAGCGTGCAGGCGCAGCAGCCGCACGCGGACACATCTCCACGGACGATATCAAGTTCGGATACTGCACGGAGTTTATCGTAAATCTCGCTTCGCCGCTTTCCGATGACCAGCTGCATGCGTTCAAGGGATTCCTTGAGAGCATCGGCGATTCCATCGTCTGCGTGGCGGACGATGAGATGGTCAAGGTGCATGTCCATACCAACCATCCCGGACAGGCCTTTGAAAAGGGTCTGGAGATGGGTTCCCTCTCCCGCATGAAGGTCGACAACATGCGTGAGGAACACGAAGAAAAGCTGATCAAAAACGCATCCAAGATCGCTGCCATGAACAAACTGAAGGAGGCAGCGGAGGAAGCTAAGAAGAACGAGCCGAAGAAGCCTGTCGGTTTTGTAACCGTGGCATCCGGCAGCGGACTTGCGCATATTTTCGAAGAGCTTGGTGCCGGATATGTCATCCGTGGCGGGCAGACGATGAACCCCTCTACCGATGATATGCTGAAAGCGATTGAGGCTGTCAACGCGGAGGAAGTATTTATTCTGCCCAACAACAAGAACATCATCCTGGCAGCGGAACAGGCTGCCAAGATCGTTGAGGATGTTCATGTATATGTTGTTCCCACAAAGACGATCCCGCAGGGCATCACCGCTCTGATCAACTACCGTGAGGGAGCTTCAGCCGAGGAAAACATGCAGGCGATGACCGAGAGCCTGGCTTCCGTAAAGTCCGGTGAAGTGACTTATGCCGTCCGTAATACCCAGGTTGACGGACGGGAGATCCGTGAGGGAGATATCATGGGCATCGGCGACCGCGGCATCCTTGCTGTAGGTGAAGTACTGAACGATACGACCATGAACATGCTGGCCGAGATGACGGATGAGGATACTTCCATCATTACCGTCTACGCCGGCGAAGGAATCGATGACGAGGCTGCAGGTATGCTCTGCGACCGGATCCGGGAGACTTATCCCGATGTAGATGTCGAGTATGAGCGCGGTGAGCAGCCGGTCTATTATTACATTATCAGCGCAGAATGACTGAACTGACAGCACTGAAAGGCATCGGAGAAAAAACTGCCGGGGCGTTCCATCGCCTCGGCATTTATAGTGCGGAAGATCTGATCCGTTATTATCCCAGGGACTATGAGACCTTTGCGGACCCGGCCCCTCTTTATAAGCTTGTACCCGGGCAGACGGCCACGGTAGAAGGCGTGCTGCAGAAGGATGCCACACTCAACCGTTTCAACGGCATGACGATCGTTAACGCCTACATCGGTGATATGACCGGGAGGCTTCAGCTGAGTTGGTACAACGCGCCTTTTATCCGGAACAGTCTCGGCGCGGGAAGGCATCTTTATTTCCGGGGCAGAGTCTATGAGAAAAACGGAAGGCTCATTATGAGCCAGCCGCGCATCTTCGAGCCTTCTGTTTACGCGGAAAAATATGCCGGGCGGATGATGCCGCTGTATTCACTGACCAAGGGCCTCAGCAACAATACGGTCATGAAAGCGACAGAAGAGGCGCTGAAGCGGCTTGGCGGCGGCAGAGAGTACATGCCTGCATGGGTCCTGCAGAAAAACGGTCTGGTTTCCATAGCTGACATGGCGATCCGCATGCATTTTCCTCGCAGTCAGGAGGAACTTATCCGCGCGCGGCGGCGAGTCGTTTTTGAAGAGTTTTTTATGGCAATGCTGGCCGGCGCCTGGCTGAGTGAAAATGCCAGGAAACAGTCGTCGACCCATGTATGCAGGCCTAATGTCCGCATGATCAGTTTTATGGCGGAACTCCCGTTTTCACTTACGCAAGCACAGAATAAAGCCTATCGTGAGATACAGAGCGACATGGCTTCCGGCAGGGTCATGAACCGGCTGGTAGAGGGCGACGTCGGTTCCGGCAA
>JAFTBX010000015.1 GCA_017455005.1 Lachnospiraceae bacterium
GACAGGATCCGGGGACCACCCGGATATGGTTATAGTCTCTCTTTTTCTGACTTATCAGCTTTTTGGTATAAATTCCCCTGAAAAATCAACAAAAATGCCCATGAAAAAGGGCCGCGCCCTACAGATCGAAATCTATAGTGCGACAGCCCCTTTTACTTTCATGGCTATACAGTTTTTCTTAACGCTCCTCAAAGCTCAGCACATCACAGATCGCCGGGATTCCCGCAGCTGTATCCGCATAGCGCTCCCGGATGGAAGCTTCGATCTCACGGATATATCCGGGTGCCGCGATCAGGATGACGTCGACCGGATCGGTCAGGTAATGCTCCGGGGAAACGATCGGCAGGTGTGACGCCGGGGCGAACCTTCCCTGTTTGAACGGAGCCGAGTCGATAATGTACCTCACATGATCTTTCAATGCCGTCGTTGCCGCGATGGTAAAGCCCTGATGGCTTGCGCCCCACATGGCAATGCTGCGTCCCCCGGCAGAAAGTTCCGCCATATACGCTTCGATCTTTGACGAAATATCCTTATAATTTCTGCCAAGAACTAAATATTTGTCATTGCTTGAAACTTTTCTGCTTTTCCCGTTATGTTCTGCACATTTTTCAAGATGAACAACGCCGTCGCTTCCCATACCGCCCGCCGACTTGCGGACCACCACACGCAGCGTATCCCCGATACCGATATATCCCTGTTCAAGGACTTCAAACCCGCACCTTTTGCAAAGCGCAGTCAGTGCCGGCAGGTCATAGTTGGCGATATGATCCCGAACCAGCTCATAATAACGGCCCTCCTGCAGGATGTACTCGAAGGACGGTACCGTGATCAGACCCATGCCGCCGGCTCTTAAGTTCCGATACATACAGCTGAGCATGCTGACTGGATCCGGCTGGTGCTCCAGAAAGTTAAAGGAAAGAAAGACGTCAAACGGCGCACCGGGGATGTCCATGTCCGCCCTGTCCGGGAAAAACTCCATGATATGATCTTCTGCAAGTCCCAGCTGCTCCCTCGCGACGCTGACATTGCCCGCGTCTGCTTCCGTGGCATAGATCTCCACCGGAAATTCCTTCAGTACTTTCAGGAAATCTCCGTTGCCGCAGCCGCATTCGATCCATTTGCCGCCGCCCATGCCATAATCATCGATCAGGTGGCGATAGTCATCCCGTCTGAGATCCTGCATCGTCTTTGACAGGCCCACCGCCCGGATGACCTTTTTATAATACCCCACCGGCTCACAGTCAAACTGCGTCAGACCGCAGACCGGGCAGCGCTTTAAGTCGAGCCGGATCCCGTGATCCATACCCGCTTTGATCTCCTCCCCGGTCGGCATCGCCTGCGCGCCGAGCGGCATGTTCTCCGCTAAAAAAAGCGGTTCCGAAAGAACGGAGCCGCAAATCATACATTTACGATTCATCATGATCCCCTTCGAAGTTCAACCTCTCTTCTTCCACCACGAGCGGACGATTCATGACCCTCTGGTTGATGCTGAGGATGTACTCACCGACCAGACCGATAAAGAAGATCTGAACGCTTCCGAGGAACAGCATGCCGAGAAGCAGCGGTGCCATGCCTGCCGGGAAACGGTCCCACCAGATCAGCTTCATGATCAGGTAAATAATCGCAACCACCATGCAGAGACCCGCGCAGATCGCACCGGCAAACGTAGCCACCCTCAGGCCCACCTTGGTATAGGACGTAAAGGACAGCATAGCCGCGTCATAGAGCGTGTAGAAGTTGTTGGACGTCTTGCCCGCGCGGCGCTTCGGCTGGCTGTAGGGAATCTCCTTGCGGCGGAAGCCAAGCTCAGCCACGATGCCGCGCAAAAACGGCGTCGGATCATCCAGATCCCGCAGTACCTTGATAAACTCCCGGTCATAAAGCCCGAATCCCGTAAAGTGTTCGATCTGGTCCACCTGGGAAAACTTCCGGATCATCTTATAGTAGAGGCAGCGCAGCGCGTAAATAAAGCGGTCGTCCGAGCTCTGCTCCTTGATGCCGATGACGATCTTATAACCCTCTTCCCAGCCCTGCACGTACTGTTCGATCAGCTCCGGCGGATCCTGAAAGTCCGCGGCCATCAGCATGGTCGCGTCACCGTCCGTCTGCAGCATCCCGTAGTACGGGCTGTTGAACTGTCCGAAGTTTTTGGCGTTGAAGATCGCCTTGATATGCTTGTCCTTGGCGCACAGCTCCCGGATTCGGTCCCTGGTAGCATCCTTTGAATCATTGTCCATAAAAAGGATCTCCCAGTCGTACTTCTGAAGCAGCGGCACATTATCAAACTGCGCCCGTACTGCCTCTGAGATCGGTCCGACATTGTCCTGCTCGTTGTAGCGGGGATGACTATGCTGATTTTCTTTCTGTCCATGTATCCTCCTGATGTCCGTCTGCCGACGGTCATCGTTTTATCTTTTGTCAATGCTGACTGCAGTATCTCTATCAGACCTCTACCATGATCTTGACGAGACCGCCCGGCCGCCGGTGCATCAACTCCAGTGCCTCCGGGATCCGGTTGAATCCCTGCATGTGATGCGTGATCAGTGATGAGGGATCCGTACGTCCGTCCAGTATCTCACGAAACATCCGTTCTGTCCATACCCGTCCGCCCTTCGAAAGCATAAACTTGAAGGTCTTTCCTGCCATGCCGCGTCCCAGTGAGAAGATCGGAAGTTCCACGGTACCGGTTCCTTCGATGTAGGCAACATTGACCGCAATACCGCTTCCGTAACGGAGCATGTCACACACTTGCATATACGTGTTACGTCCTCCGCCGCAGACGAGGATCCTGTCCACGCCTTCACCGCAGGTCAGATGAAGGATCGTATCGACTGCCCTGTCGGATGTCGCATTTGCCCGCGGGTCGATGACCACGCTTTCAGCCGCCGTTTCCTGTGGACATGGCGCTGCCTCACCGCCCGGCTTTCGTCCATCGTACAAGATCCGACCGTCCCTATATGAGATATAGACCTCTGCGCCATACAAAACCGCAAGTCTGCGATTCAGTTCATCCTTGTCCGTACCAATGCAGTAAATGCTGCCTGCGCCCATGGATCTTGCAGCCGCGATCGCCATCAGCGCCACGGCGCCGCTTCCGATCACGAGCACGCTTTCACCCGCGCCGCGGTGGATCTCCGCCGCCTCCGCTGCCGTGTATCCGGTCGCCATCATATCGACCGCCATCAGTGCCGCTTCAGGCGTCACGCCATCAGGGATATGCGCCAGATTCTGATCCGCCATCGGGACTTTAAAAAGCTCAGACCACATGCCGTCGATATTGCGGCCGAGCTTGGTCGCTGAAAAATGACTGCCCTCATGCCCGTGTCCGTCCGGCACCTCCGGCATGACCGCAGAGACCGCGACCAGATCACCGGGATGAAAATCCCGCACAGCGCTTCCCGTCTCCACGACCTCGGCAAGTCCTTCATGACCGAGAACGAGGTTATCCCTCCGCGGTCCGGGCCCGGCATAAACTGTATGCGCATCCGAAGAGCACGGCGAAAGAAACCTGGGCTTCAGAATCGCCGCATACTGATCCGCAGGATCCAAAACCGGTGCCGGCAGCTCCCTGGGCTCTACTTTTCCTTTTTCTGTAAAAACAAAAGCTTTCAATCGAATATTCCTTGCTGTTATATCTTTTTTTACCGCATGGACGTAAAAACCATACCGTTTCCGATATCAGGATTCTTCCGATTCCAGCATCCTCCGGATGCCTTCCGCAAAACTCACCTTCGGCTCAAACCCCATAAGCGTAAGCTTCGTGATATCAGGGCTCAGATCCGCAGGACCTTCGGCATTATCCGGGCGCACACCGAAGCGAAGCTGGCTCTTTAAGTCCTTCGAGCTTCCCGCGTTTTCTTCCAGGATCGAAGCAAGCTCCTCAACATACGAACGAAGCGGCCTTATGTCACTGCTGCCGATGTTGTAGATACCGCCCGTAAACTTCTCGCACATGAGCGCGATCGCCTCCGCGGCATCATCGATATAAAGATAGTTCCACTGCTGCGCGCATTTTCCGAGCTCGACGGTCTCTCCGGCCTGAAGCTTGCGGATCACGCTGTTTACAAGCGATCCTTCATGGTCGCCCGGACCATAGACGGAAAAAAGACGCAGATGCACATAGCGCATCGGGCGCCGGCACTCTTCGGAGCTGTTGTATCGATCAACGAAATTCTCCGCCAGCCGGCCGAACATCTGCTTCGCCCGTCCGTATTCACTGACCGGATCAACCGGCCCGTCTTCGCTCTTTAAGCTGCCGTCCTGCGCGTGTCCGTACTCTGCCTGTGAACCGGCAAAAATAAACTTGCGGCATCCGATCTCCGTTGCCTTTGCGACAGCGTCGACAGACATATCCAGGTTGTACTGCTGTATCATCGGATCCGAGCGTCCGGCAGAGCCGACGCCTGCCCACGCGAAGTGCAGCCAGACGTCAGCGTTCATCGGCACCAGCTCCGGCGGCTCCTCGTTGAAGCTGTGGCGGAACGCCGTCACTCTGTGCCCGTGTTCTTTCAGTTTTTCACAAGCGGCGCGGCCGAGAAAACTCGACGCGCCGGTTACTATAATGTGCATCAATAAGCTCCAATACTATTTAGTCTTACTCCACCAACGGTATAAACATCTGCTCTTTCAGCTCATCCTCCGGCAGGAAGGGCTTCATGTCCTCCAGCGGCGGGCTGCTTAAGGATCCGTCCGGATGCTTCTTGACCGCGGAGCCGGGTTCAAACGGCTGGTCAAGGGATACCGGCACCTCGCAGATGATCGGTCCGTTAAAGGAAAGAACTTCCGGGATCACCGTATCCAGCTGGGAGTTGTGTTCGATCCTCCGATAGGCGATGCCGAACGCATTCGCGATCCTTTCAAACTGCGGGAAGCTTAAGTCGTAGCTGTCCACGCCGATACCGACCAGCGGCTCTCCGTTGAAGAGGTTGGTCTGCGTCTGGCGGATGCTGTGATAGCCGCCGTTATTGATCAGGAAGATCTTGATCGGCATGCGGTGGCTCGCGATCGTCTGCAGTTCCTGCAGGTTCATCATGATGGAACCGTCACCGGTCGGGCAGATGATGTCGTGCTCGTAGTAAGCGGGATAATGCTCGTGATTGCCCTTCCAGTCCGGATTTCTCTTCGCGGTCTCCTGCTCTCCGAGCGCATGGACCTTGTCCTCGACCAGCATGCTTTCGCTCACTTCACCGCCGTAGTAATTGACAGGATAGGTCCTGCCGGATACTGCGTGGCAGGCCGTGCAGGCGCCGATCGCCGCGGGAAGATCATATCCCATGCTTGCGATCGCGTCCTGGGAGATGAAACGGGTGCCGTCCTTGATCTTATAGACCTGCGCGCCGGCGACACAGGGCGAGCCGTTGCCGACGACCGTGACCTGGCCCTCTTTCAGATGCTCGCTGAGCTTGCGCAAAAGCGCGTAGACATTGACCGCTTCATCATCTCCGTGTTCCAGGAACTTCTGCTGGAACGGATCATACTTCTTCATCCAGTAAGCGCACTGCTC
>JAFTBX010000016.1 GCA_017455005.1 Lachnospiraceae bacterium
ACTCTCGACGATGTAAAGCGGCTGCAGGTCGTCACAGCCTACCTGCGGATCCTGCGCCTTCTACGGAACAGCCAACACCATGTGCTGCCTCGCCGAAGCTCTCGGCATGACGCTTCCGGACGGCGGCTCCGCTCCTGCCGTTTATAATGAGCGTCTACGCATCGCGAAGCATACCGGCGAAAGGATCATGGAACTCGTTGCAAAAGGCATCCGTCCGCGTGATGTCCTTACCATGAGTGCGCTTCGAAACGGCATCAAATACCTTATGGCTTCCGGCGGTTCGACCAACGCCGTCATTCACCTCTGCGCGATCGCGTATGAGCTCGGCATAGACACTGACATCATCATGAAGGAATTTGATGTGCAGAGCGAACGTATCCCGCATATCGCAAAGATCAATCCCGCATCCTACGACCACGACATGGAAGACTTCTATCGTGCCGGCGGCGTCATGCGGGTCATGGAGATGCTGAAAGATGATCTGGATCTCAATGTTATGACTGCAACGGGGCATACGCTCGGCGAGAATCTCAAGGAGCATTTCTATCTTTACGGAGACTGCGACGACGAGATCATCCGTCCGCTCGACCGCCCGTTCAGCACACTCGGCGGACTTGCGATCATGCGGGGCAACCTGGCGCCTGACAGCGGAGTCGCCAAGCCTGCCGCGATCAAAGAAGAGGTCCGCCGCTTCACCGGCAAGGCGATCTGCTTCAACTCTCAGGAAGAATGCGATGCGGCACTTGCGGAGCACCGTGTCAAGCCGGGCCACGTCGTCGTCATCCGTTACGAAGGACCGAAAGGCGGTCCCGGCATGCGCGAGATGTACCGCCCGATGAAGCTCCTCTATGGACAGGGACTTGACACATCCACCGCGCTGATCACAGACGGTCGTTTCTCCGGCACCAACAACGGCTGCTTCGTAGGACACATTTCCCCGGAGGCAGCGCTTGGCGGGCCGATCGCTCTGGTCGAGGACGGCGATGAGATCACGATCGATGTTTATAAAAAGGAACTCACTCTGCATGTCAGCGATGAGGTACTCGCTGAGCGCCGGAAGCGTTGGCAGTATCAGCCCAAGCCTCTGACGGGCTATCTCGCCACCTATGCTGCCATGGCCCGCTCCGCAGACAAGGGCGCCGTCTTCGACTGGCGCAATGTGGATAAGCACTGATCCGGGCACGCTTTAAGACAATTACTGAAACATAAAGAGAGACATGTACTTCATAAATGATCGAAAGTACATGTCTCTCATTTTTCTAATTCAATGATATGGGCTTATCCCAGCTTTTCTTCCCACTCTTTTTCTTTAAAACCGAGCAGGACAAAATCATCGCCGATCAGAAGCGGGCGCTTTACAAGCATGCCGTCGGAGGCAAGCAGGCCGAACTGCTCATCTTCACTCATCGATGGCAGCTTCGATGAAAGCTCCATCGAACGGTACAGCATGCCGCTGGTATTGAAGAACTTCTTCAGAGGCTGGCCGCTGAGCTGATGAGCAGCACGAAGGACCGCCTCGTCCGGGTGATCTCCCTTGATGTCGATCACCTCTGCAGGGATATTCTTCTCTTCCAGCCACTTCAGAGCTTTCTTGCAGGTTGAGCAGCGCTCATAGCAGTAAACTTTCACATCAGTCTCCTTCTATTCTTACTTCCACGGGAAGGTAGCCAGTCCGTAGACGTAAATGCCGATGATCGCGACGGGAACGGCATAACGGAAGATCGGCTTCATCCATGCCTGAACCTTCAGGCCCTCACCGGTGTTTGCCTCCTCAATAAAGTTGTCCCAGCCCCAACCGAAGTTGTTGCAGCAGAACAGTGTGATGAGCAGGGAGCCTAACGGCAGGATGTTGGTCGAAACGATGAAATCCCAGAAATCAAGCCATGCGGAGCCTTCCGCGAAGGGCTGGAAATGGATCACGCTGTAGCCAAGCGCCGTCGTAAGTGCAAGCAGGAAGATAACGATACCGCAGATCAGGCTTCCCTTCGGACGGGACCAGCCGGTAAGCTCTCTGACCATCGCCAGGATATTCTCGCAGACTGCAAGCACGGTGGACATAGCCGCAAAGACCATGAACAGGAAGAACAGCGCGCCCCACCAGCGGCCGCCTTCCATATTGTTGAAAACGCTAGCCATGGTGTCAAAAAGCAGGCTCGGGCCGGCATTGACCTCAAGACCGTAAGTAAAGCAAGCCGGGAACATGATCAGGCCGGCAACCACTGCGACCAGCGTATCGAGCAGGATGACATTGACAGACTCGCCGAGCAGGCTGTGATCCTTATCGATATAGCTTCCGAAGATCGCCATGCTGCCCATACCGATCGACAGCGTAAAGAATGCCTGGTTCATGGCGCTGACGATGACGGAGCCGTTGATCTTGGAAAAGTCCGGGATCAGATAGAACGCGAGGCCTTCCTTTGCGCCGCTCAGCATCATGCTGCGTCCCGCAAGAACCAGCATCAGGACGATCAGCGCAGTCATCATATACTTCGTCACGCGCTCGAGACCGCCCTGCAGGTTATAGCTCAATATAACAAATGCAATCACGACTGTGATGAACAGGTATGCCACGTTGACCATCGGATCCGTGATCATGGTAACAAAACCGAAGTTCTCATTGGCGCCGGTCAGGAACTTGACAAAGTAGTAAATGATCCAACCGGTAACAACCGTATAGAAGGCCATCAGGGCAATGTTGCCGATCAGGCAGACATAACCGAGGATGCCCCACTTTCCGCCGGGCTTCTGAAGCTTCTGATACATGTGGACCGGGCTTGCCTGTGCACCGCGTCCGACGGCAAACTCCATCGTCATGACCGGGAGTCCAAGCAGAAGCAGACAGAACAGGTAGACCAGCATGAAACCGCCGCCGCCGTTCTGACCGCACATCCACGGGAACTTCCAGACGTTGCCGCAGCCGATCGCGCAGCCCGCCGATAACATAATGAAGCCCAAACGGCTTCCGAGACGTTCTCTTTCGTTCATAAAAAACCCTCTTCTCTAAAAATTCGATATTACAGCGATACATATTGTACGCTATAATGCAAAATTTTTCTACTGTGACTTGCTAAATTACAAATTTTTTATATAACCAAGTATCATGTCTGAAGAGGGCACGCCACTTTGCGCAGCTTCATCTCTCTATCCGGCAGTGTGTGCCGCTTTCTCATCAGGCCGGGCGGCATCAGAAGAAATGCGCGTACTTTTCCCGGTCTTCCTCTGCGATCAGATCCTTGCACGAGTGTTCCTTCGTGATCTCGTAAAGCGGGCGGCAGGGCGATCCGGCGGCAACATATCCTGCCGGTATATCACGGGTGACGACACTGCCTGCGCCGATAACAGCGCCCTTTCCGATCGTCACGCCGGCGATGACGGTAACATTGCAGGCGATCCAGACATCATCTTCGATCCGGAT
Organism: Lachnospiraceae bacterium; assembly: GCA_017455005.1. Classification (GTDB taxonomy): domain Bacteria; phylum Bacillota; class Clostridia; order Lachnospirales; family Lachnospiraceae; genus Avilachnospira. The sequence goes on from JAFTBX010000016.1 coordinate 3,416, forward strand.
GGGCGGAGCGAATTCCGTGACGATACGTCGGCCGTCCTTCAGATGCGTCACACGTTCCGACGCGATCAGCGGGTGATTCGTCGCCATCAGGGAAACATTCGGGCCGATAGAAACATTATTGCCTATATAGATCGGACCGTCGTCCATCGCCGTGAAGTTGAAGTTGGCGATAAAGTTGTCGCCGATATGCATATGCTTACCGTAATTGATCTGCATCGGACCCTGGAAACGGAAGTTTTCACCGACGTTTCCCATGATGCGTTTAATGATCTCCTTCCTTTCAGGATCATACTCATCAAGCGCATTATACCGCTGGCATGCGGCATGGGTCTCATGCTTGATCTTTAAGAGCTCCGGATCAGTCAGGTCAAAAAGCTTTCCCGCAAAGATTTTCTCCTCTTCTGTCATACTTTGTATGCTCCGGCTGTGTCGCCGGATACTCCTTTCTTTATATCCTGATTATAATCATATCCCATCTCCCTTACATTTTCCACCGTGCTCAACGATGGAAATCCATTTTTCTTTTGAATTTATGTCATCGTAATCATTCTTTTTAATATCAGAAAAATGTATATAGTATTCTTCATTTTCCTGACAAGCTATGTTATGATTAGTTAAACAATTTGAATATATGAAAGGAACGATTATGAATAAATACCGCGATTTCGACAACTACCTAAAAGAGCATCCCACGCCGGACGGATATTTCGGAAAGTACGGCGGCAACTATCTCAATGACCCCGAGCTGATCAAAGCTTTTAACGAATACGCCGAGGCATACAATACGATCGCGCAGTCTGCGCAGTGTATTGCGGAACTAAGACGTATCCGCAGAGATTTCCAGGGACGTCCCACGCCGGTTTATCATTGTCAGAACCTTTCCAACCTGCTCGGACGCCTGCAGATCTACCTGAAGCGCGAAGACTTAAACCACACCGGCGCACACAAGCTCAACCACTGTATGGGTGAGGGCCTTCTTGCCAAGTACATGGGCAAGAAAAAGCTGATCGCTGAGACTGGAGCAGGTCAGCACGGCGTTGCGCTCGCCACCGCGGCAGCTTACTTCGGCCTGGAATGCGATATCTACATGGGTGAAGTCGACATTGCCAAGCAGGCTCCCAACGTCACCCGCATGAAGATGCTGGGTGCCAATGTTGTCCCGGTCACATTCGGTTTAAAGACGCTTAAGGAAGCTGTCGATGCTGCTTTCATGGCATACGCAAAAGAATATAAAGACGCGATCTACTGCATCGGCACTGCGGCAGGCCCGCATCCGTTCCCGCTGATGGTCCGTGACTTCCAGTTCTGTATCGGTGAAGAGGCCCGTGAGCAGTTTGTCAGCATGACCGGTCATCTTCCGGATCAGGTCATCGCCTGCGTCGGCGGCGGTTCCAACTCGATCGGTATGTTTACGCCCTTCCTCGGCGATCCGGTCGAACTTGTCGGCGTAGAGCCTCTCGGCAGAGGTCCGAAGCTCGGTGACCATGCAGCTTCCATCACCTACGGCAAGGAAGGCGTAATGCACGGTTTCAACTCGATCATGCTCGCGGATGAAAACGGCGATCCGGCTCCTGTTTATTCCAATGCCAGCGGCCTCGACTATCCCGCTGCCGGCCCGGAGCACGCTCTTCTTCATGATATGGACCGCGTCAAGTATGTCACCGCAGACGATAACGAAGCGATTGAAGCGCTTTTCCTTCTCTGCAGACACGAGGGTATTATCCCCGCGATCGAAAGCTCCCATGCACTCGCGCATGCGATCCGCGTTGCGCGTACCGGCATCACCGGTTCCGTACTCGTCAACCTTTCAGGCCGCGGTGACAAGGACCTCGACTTCGTCGTTGAAAAGTACGGCTATGGTCCGGAGTTCCTCGAAATGATGGCGAAAAAGCGCGGCGAAGCATGAATTATACTGACAGCACCTCATCCTAAGCTGCCGGCAATTACACTTATAACACAAATCTTATGACAAAACGGGATACCGCTCTTTGCGATATCCCGTTTCTATTTACTGCATTATTCAGTTAATGGCGAGTTTGCCCGATCTCAGAAATTACTGTTGTGGTCAAACATCTCCGCCGATGCCGAACTCATCGCCGAGTTCATCTTCGCCCTCAGCGGTCTCGCTCTCCGTCTCCTCTACAGGAGCAACAACAAACTCACTGAGATAAGCGTCCGCCGGCAGGCCTGCCATCAACTCAGGAATGTTGATGATGATTCCGTCCATGCTGTACGGAAGGCTCATGCTGACCTTATGAGAATGCGGCTGCGCACCTTTCTCGTCAGTGATCTCCAGGGTCATCACAAAGTTCTGGCCCATCGTATCCGCCATGCCTCTGTCGCGCTTTCCGAGCTTTGAGACCTGCTCTCCGTCTACAGTGACGACGACCTTATGAAAAGCCTCATACTCCTGTCCGTTGTACTCCGCAGTCTTGTTATCGAAGTAAACCGTATGTCCGCGACCGATGATGAACATCACTGCAGCGATCAGCAGCACGATCAGGAGCGCGCCCGCACGGAACAAAATCTGTCTTTTTGATCTCATACGTTCTCCTTTCCGGCTGCATTGGCCTCATCCGCGTCCTGCTGTGCTCTCAGCTCACGGCTGGATTCACTCTTTGCCCTGCGCTTGTTCGTCTCATACATGACCAGTGCCAGTGTGATGACCGCATAGGAAACAAATACTCGGAAGTACTCACCGATCATAGAGTCGCCGGTAATATATGCGCCGGCTCTCGGAGCCACGATAAACATCGTATGGAACAGGATGACTCCTAGGAAAACGTTTCCGATGGACGCACGGTCAACGGAAGCACCGCCGACCAGAAGTGCCGCGATACAGAACATACCGATCTGGCTGTGGGAGCTGTAGGTTGCAATGTTGCCCATGTTCTGCAGATAAATGATCATGCCGATACCTGCCAGAACGGTGGACATGACGATACTGATGATCCTCGTACGCTCAACGTCGATACCGGCGTCACGCGCAACTTCCATATCCTGGCCGACCGCTCTCATATCCTGACCGAGCTTCGTCTTACGGAACCAGATGATGAACAGGCACAGGATACCGATGACGATGAAGGTCATGACCGGGATCTTGATGCCGGAAACATTGATGGCGATCAGGTTATCCAGCTTCTGACGCATATTCAGAAGGGAAACAGTATTTCTGATGCCGTAGCCTCTCGGCAGTTTGATCGAGCTGTGCTTGATCGGGATCACCGAGCCCATCAGGTAAAGCACGACGAGCTGGTAGATACCGTTGATGAAGAAGCTCATGATATAGCTTGTGATCATCTCACGTCCCTTTGCCTTGTTCAGGATCTTACCGCAGAAGATGCCGAGCAGGATCGAGATCGGGACAGAGATGATGGCTGCAAGTACCATGCCCGGAATGCCGACGATCTGCCAGTCCGATACAAGGATCAGGCCGATCTCTCCTGCCATCGCGCCGAGCGTCATACCGAAGTTCAGGCCCATGCCGGCCATGATCGGGATCAAAAGACTCAGGATCAGGAAGGAGTTACGTCCCATACGGGTGACGATCTCGTTGGCAAGGTAGCTCGGTGACAGACCCGCGATCGGGATACAGAACGCGCAGATGATGATGAACATCAGCGGCACGGATGCCTGACGCAGGATTGTTCCGAATGCTGTAGGTTTCTTTTCGGAGGTCGTATACTTATTGCTTCCAGCTTTCATCGTGATGCCTCCGTTTTTCTTGTAAGTGCGAACAGGATCATGCCCATGGAAGCGATGATACGGATGACTTCTGACATATCCATATGGATCATATTGTTCATGACGGTCGGAATCATTGTAACAATGCCCTGGAACAGGATCGTTCCGATAATTACGTTCATAATGGTTGCCTTATTGACCGAAGCGCCGCCGATCAGGATCGCGGAAACTGCCGGAAGAGCCATGTAGAACGGTGCCATGTAGAGCTGGATAAAACCGAATCCCTGCTCATAGACCAGGATGCCGATAGCAGCGAGCCAGGTTGACATAACAACAGACAGCATACGGATCTTGTCGACGTCAATGCCGGCTGCACGCGCAAATACCGGGTTGGAACCGACTGCTGTCATAGCGGTACCGGTCTTGGTATGAAGGAATGCCCAGATGCCAAACGCCAGCAGCGCGAAGAACAACAGAGTTCCCGTCGGAATGCTGATGTTTCCTATATTGATCTGGCCGATCCCCGCCAGTGCCTGGTTATAATATCCCTCCAGGGAAATCGTCGTACGAAGTCCCTTGCCTGCAAGTCCCCAGACCATATTCGGGCTGTGATATGGCAGAAGCAGCCACATCATACACATCAGGGAAACGGACGAGAATCCGACATAGGTCGCGATCATCATTTCTCCGCCCTTGATCTTGTTGAGGAGCCAGCCGTAAAGGGAGCCGAGCACCAGAGCAAACGGCGTAGCGATCAGGATCGCCATCAGAAAGCTCAAGCGTCCGGTAAACCCGAACTCAATGGAAAGGGTCGCGCCAAGAAGGCCCGAGATGATGCCAAGCGGCAGGCCGAAGTTAAGGCCGCAGCCGGAATGAACCATCGGGACCATGGCCAGTACCAGGATGCCGTTCCAGCTGAAACGGTTGATGATATTGGAGATCTGTGTCGGCAGGTCAGCACCGACAAACGGCGCAAGGACCAGGAGCAGCACCAGAAATCCTGTTATGATCAGACGCGGAAGGCCGAAGTTCTTTAACGAGGCAACCACTCTGTCTTTGAATGTCTTAGTCTCAGTCATTTCTTCCTCCTTCCTTATACAACGCCCTTCAGCATCAGCATGCCGAAGTCTTCTACGGAACTTGTAGCCGGCAGGATACCGGAGATCCGTCCGCCCGAAACGATCGCGATACGATCCGCTGTGGAGCGAAGCTCTTCAAGCTCGGAAGAGATCATCACAACAGTAACGCCGCTCTCACGGTTGAACTTCTTCAGCGCGTCCAGTACAAGCGCTTTGGCGCCTACGTCGATACCTCTTGTTGGCTCAGAAACGAACAGCACCTTAGGCTCCAGCGCGAACGCTTTTGCCAGGCAGACTTTCTGCTGGTTGCCGCCGGAAAGCTCTCTGGCGTTTTGTTTGGAACTCGTGCATTTGATCTTAAGTTCATCGATATATTTCTCGGTAACCTCGCGGATCGCCTTTTCGTCTCTCCACTTGATCAATCCGCCGAGATAATACTTCAGGAACTTATTCTGCACCTGCATGGCAGGGAACGCGACGTTCCACTCAAGTGACTCATCCAGCAAAAGTCCGACGCCTCTTCTGTCCTCTGAAACGAACGCAAAGGATGCATCCAGGCACTTACGCGGGTTATTGAGCGGGATCTCCTTACCGTCGAAGACGACGCTGCCGCCTGCCTCATAAAGGCCCATGATGCCGTTCGGAATGCCGAGCTTGCCCTGTCCGGCCAGACCGCCGATACCGAGGATCTCGCCTTCCTTCACTTCCAGAGAAACATTGCGTACGGTTTCACCAGGCATATCGACCCAGAGCTTGTCGATCTTCAGGATCGTTCTGGCGTTGTCATCAATGCGAATATCCGTCTTGGCACTGCCGCCCTCTACGGTACGGCCGACCATCCAGCGGGTGATTTCATCTACATTTGTCTCTGATGCGGGAACTTCCTGCACCAGAATACCGTCACGCATGACGGCAACCTTATCACAGACTGACAGGATCTCCTGCAGACGGTGTGTGATAAAGATCACGGTAATGCCGCGCGCGGACATACCGCGGATCGACTCAAGCAGAGCCTCCGCCTCACGTTCCGTCAGAACCGCAGTCGGCTCATCAAGGATCAGCAGTCTCAGCTGTTCCTTGGAAAGCTCTCTCGCGATCTCGGTAAACTGCTTATGTCCGACCGGCATGCTGCTGATCATCATATGCTGATCGATGGAAACGCCCATTTTCTCGATGGCTTTCGCCGCACGCTCATCCATTTCCTTGCGGTCGAGCGTATCGAGTCTTTCACCGAAGACTTCCGAGATCAGGTTGGCTTTCTTCGGCTCGCGGTTTAAAAGGATGTTCTCAGTTGCTTCGAAGCCGGGGATCAGGGAAAACTCCTGATGGACCATGCCGATACCTGCTTCGATCGCTTCAAAGGGCGTTTTAAAGCTGACCTTCTCGCCGTTCAGATAGATCTCACCACCGTAACCGCCGGTCTCGGAAATATCCGTCGCACCGAAAAGGATCTTCATCAGTGTGGATTTGCCGGCTCCGTTTTCGCCGACCAGGCCCAGCACCTCGCCTGCTTCCAGCTTCAAGTTGATATCCTCGAGGACCTGATTGCCGAAAAAGTCTTTTTTAATATTCCGCATCTCTAAAAGCGGTGCGTGGTTATTGTCCATTTAAGCTGCCTTTCGTTGTCAGGATACAGCGAAGATCCCTCCCGGAGTGTCGCCTCCGGAGAGGGATCTTGTTGTTCAGCATTTAAGTACCTGTCAGATTACTTTACAGTGAAGTACTTCTCAGGAACTTCTACCTCGGTTGAACCCATGTAATGACCCGGGTTGCCCATGATGTAGGTATCCTGGTAGATCAGGAAGGTATTGTCAGCCTTTACGCCGGTGTCAACGTTGGTGTAGTTGGAGCCGTTCCACTCAGCGCCCGGTGAGAATACGCCGTATGCTGCGGAGATATCATCGATATCATCCAGCTCGCTCTCGCCCAGGATGACGTTTCTTGCATGCTCTGCAAGGCCTGCGGATACAGTGTAGCCATAGGAGTATGCCCAGGTACCGAATCTGCCTTCGCCGCCTTTTTCTACGACTGCGGACTCAACCTTTGCAAGGATCTTGGAGAAGTCGCCTGCCTCTTCGGTAAGGTCAAGACCAAGAGCTCCCGGATAACCCATCAGCGGTGACGGAAGGTCAGCCTCGATGAAGTATCCGCCATACTCGAGAAGCTGCTTCAGAAGCGGCTCGGTATGTGCGTCGTTGGTACAGAAGTATGCGGAGTTGGTGCCGTACTTGTCGATCCACTCCGGAACATGCTCAAGGATGTAAGCCTGTGCGCCCGGAACACCTACATCGGTGGTCGGATCGGGAGCGGTCTCCATCTCGAACTTCATGCCGAACTCATTGCAGGCTTCCTTCATGATCGCAACACGGCGGCTCATGGTCTCATAGGACAGATGACGCGGGAAGGAAATGTGTACGAAGGTGTCGCAGCCCAGCTCGTGAGCGGTACGGATCATCAGATATCCACGCGCGACGAAGTCGTTGTTGACGACAAGGTCAGCTGCGGAACCGATCTCCGGAAGGTCCTCGTGGGACTCAC
>JAFTBX010000017.1 GCA_017455005.1 Lachnospiraceae bacterium
CGTCCGCATGATACTGGTCACAGTAAAAAAACGCGTTGGAAACGAGGAAGCTGATGACTTCCGGACGGCCGTAGTCAAATGCTCTCGTACCCCAGCCCTTGTGCTCCATCTTGAGCGGGTCCGTGTACTCGTAAAGCGGATGTCCGTCAAACTCGACCAGTCCGTGCGCGTCCTTCGGGAAGTGTGCCGGCACCCAGTCCAGGATGACGCCGATCCCGTTTCTGTGCGCTGTGTCGATCAGGTACTTCAGTCCGTCAGGATCGCCATAGCGGGAGGTCACCGCGTAATAGCCCGTGATCTGATAGCCCCAGGAACCGTCATACGGATGCTCCATGACCGGCAGCATCTCGATATGTGTATATCCCATCTTCCTGACATACGGGATCAGCGTATCAGTCAGTTCCTTCCAGGTCTTAAGTGAACCGTCTTCGTTGCGGCGCCAGGAACCCGCATGGACCTCGTAAATATTCATCGGGGAGGTGTAGTGGTTGCTCGTGTCACGGGCCTTTCTCCACTCTTCATCGCCCCAGGCATAGCCCCTGCCGATATCCCAGATCCTCGAAGCGTTCTGGCTCCAGGTAGCGGTAGGATCCTCCGCATAAAAGGCATACGGGTCTGCTTTATACAGTGTCTGTCCGTCATCTGCCCTGACAGCATACTTATAATACTGGCCTTCCCTTGCTTCCGGGCAGACGATCTCGAAAATGCTGTCGTCGTCGGGAAGCCGGGACATCTGCGCTGCTGCAGGATCCCAGTTATTGAACTCACCTACCAGTGAAACGGTGACCGCTCTGGGCGCCCACACCCGGAAACGATACCCGTCTTCAACATCGCCGCTGACGCGATGCGCGCCGAATATCTCATAAGCACGGTAATCTTTTCCTCGGTGGAAGAGATATTTGTGCTCCGCAATATCCGGTACGTTACTGCTACGTATCTCTTTCTTCTTCATGTGCTCCTCCGGAGTAGATAATCTTGTACATATAATAAACCATACCATCGGAATTTTCAATGTCCGCACGCTAAAAATGGTATATAAAGTGCCTTAAAATACAAGCGCTTGTGATTCCGCATACGGCAAAGTTGCACAAATGTTCAGACGCATTTTCGTCAGTCTGTATATCGGCTCACAAATCACCGGAAGCGGCATAAGCCGCATTCCGGGATTGTACGCATTCGTCAAATCTCCGTACGCAAGCGTACGTCGATTTTCCTCATTACGAGTTCAAAAAACAGCCGCCCCGGAAACCGGAACGGCTGTTTGTGTTTGTGTTATGAAAGGATGCAGCGCGAAGCTGCTGCGATCCCGCGGATTCTTTACTGCAGGACCGGCATCGTATGCCAGATGTCTCTCGCATAGTCACGGATACTGCGGTCTGCGGCAAAACGCGCGGCCTTTGCAATGTTGTCCACGGACATGGTGTACCATCGCTTCGGATCTGCGTATGCTGCCTGGATCTGCTCATGGACACGGCAGTAATCGCCGAAGTCAAGCAGACACATATACGGGTCGGCAATACTGTAGGAACGACGAAGCAGATAGTCACGCAGGTTCGAGAAGTTCTTGCCGGCGAAGCCATGTGCCATGCGGTCGATCGCAGCTCTCAGTATCGGATCACTGTCATAGATGTCCTTCGCCTGGTAGCCCTTCAGCAGGTTCGCGCGGACTTCCTCCTCGCGCTGGCCGAAGATAAAGATGCTCTCGGGGCCAACCGCCTCGCAGATCTCGACATTGGCACCGTCCATCGTACCGATCGTGATCGCGCCGTTGATCATCATCTTCATGTTGCCGGTACCGCTTGCTTCCTTGCCGGCAAGGGAGATCTGCTCGGAGATCTCGGTTGCGGGCATCAGGCACTCCGCCATGGAAACATTGTAGTCCTCCAGGAAGACGACCTTCAGCTTGGAAGCGATCTTCGGATTGTGTTCGATCTCTTCGCTGATCTTACAGATCAGGGAAATGACGTGTTTTGCATGATAATAGCTCGGCGCTGCCTTTGCCGCGAACAGGTAGGTCTCCGGCTGCATTTCCATGTCCGGATTTTCCAGAAGCATGTTGTAGCGGCTGATGATGCGCAGCGCGTTCAGCAGCTGGCGCTTATACTCATGCATACGCTTTGCCTGGACAATGAACAGCGAATCGGGATCGACCTGGATATTCTGCTTCGCGAGGATCCGGTCAGCCATACGCTGCTTGTTGGCACGCTTAATCTCGGCAAGGCGCTGATGGATCGCCGGATCATTACGGAAACGAATGAAGTCTTCAAGACGCTCTGCGTTGTGACGATAATCGGTACCGATGCACTCGTCGATCAGCTTTGCAAGCTCCGGGTTGGACTGACAGAGCCAGCGGCGGTATGCGATGCCGTTGGTGACATTGGTGAACTTATCCGGCGTGGCCAGATAGAAGTCATGGAACAGGTCATCCTTCAGCAGCTGTGAATGCAGCGCGGATACACCGTTGACGCGGTGGGAACCGATGACAGAAAGGTTTGCCATACGTACCTGGTCGTTTCCGAGGATGGACATATAGTCGATCTTGCCCCAGTCACCCGGGAAGATGTGCTCCATTTCCCCGCGGAAGCGGCGGTTGATCTCCTTGATGATCGAGTAAACTCTCGGCATCATGGATCCGACAAGACTTGCGTTCCACTTCTCCAGAGCTTCTGCAAGGACTGTATGGTTGGTATAGGAAACAGAGTTGATGACTCTCTCCCATGCATAATCCCAGCTGCATCCGTAATCGTCCATGAAGATACGCATCAGCTCAGGGATACAAAGTGCCGGGTGGGTATCATTGATATGGATAACGGTCTCCTTGTGGAAGTTATCCAGCGTTCCGTGCAGACGGAACTGGTTGCGGACGATGTTCTGACAGGATGCGGAGACCATGAAGTACTGCTGTTTCAGTCTCAGCTCCTTACCCTCTTCAATGTTGTCCGCAGGATAAAGGACTTTAGTGATCAGCTCGGCACGGTTATTCTGCTGCGCAGCACGTGTAAAGTCACCGCTGTTGAACAGCTGCATATCGAAACCGTCGGAGCACTGTGCCTTCCAGAGGCGGAGCTTGTTGACCGCCCTGGTATCCGCGCCGGAGATATAGAGGTCATACGGAACAGCCTCAACGATCTGCGGGTTATGAAGCTCGTACTTCAGGCCGTCATCCGTCCAGTATTCGTTATATTCGCCGTAGAAGGAGACCTTAAAGGTATCCTCTTCACGGGCATTCAGCCAGACATGTCCGCCGGGAAGCCAGTTATCCGGCATCTCGACCTGCCAGCCGTCGACGATCTTCTGCTTGAAGAGGCCGTACTCATAGCTGAGCGAGTATCCGGTCGCGTCGTAGTTGTTGGTGGTCAGCGCGTCCATGAAGCAGGCTGCCAGTCTGCCGAGACCGCCGTTGCCGAGGCCGGCATCCGGCTCTTCCTTACAGATATCCTCGAGAGAAAGTCCTCTTTCCTTGAGGATGTTCTCAACGATGTCTGTCTCGCCGAGGTTATAGAGGTTGTTCTTCAGGGACTGGCCCATCAGAAACTCCATGCAGATATAGCAGACCTTCTTGCGGTTCGGCTTGTTCTTTTCGATCTCGAAGCGCTCGTTGTTATAGAGTCTGCGCATAATGCCGAGCTGGCGGTTCACAACTGTCGCGATCGCCTTATAGAGAGCGCGGTTGTCCGCATGCTCAAAGTCCGTATGCAGTACATGTGTAAGATATGCGTCGACACCGATGCGGAACTCTTCCGGACGGCTCAGATCGGGAGCTGCCGCCGCTTTTGCGGTCTTTGCCTTTGCGGAAGCTGCTGCCTTCTTTGCAGGTGCTGTTGTCTTTTTGGTTGAAGCGGTCTTCCTGGCCGCAGTCTTTACTGTTTTAGCCGCTGCAGCTTTGGTAGTCTTTGCTGCAGTCTTTTTAGCGCCCGACCTGGACGCTGTTGCTTTCTTTTCGGCCGCTGCTTTCGCCGCAGCTTCCTTCACTGCAGCCTTGCGGGTCGTTTTCTTGATTTCTGCCATGAATTAACTATCCTTCCTGATAAAACTGCATATCGCGTTTTATAGTAGCATAAATCCGTTGATGTTATTGTTTTTTATAAGTATAAAATTGTTCGGATTGAAGTAACTGTCCAGGGATCGGCCCTGAACAGTTACCCATCATTTACATATTTTCGGGCATTTACATGTTCTCGTACATTTCCCGATAGAGCTTCGCACTGTGCGACCAGCTGAAGTCCTGCCGCATCGCGTAAGCCGCGAGCTTCTGCCAGTCTTCCTTATTCTGATACAGGCCGATCGCATCGATAATGGTCTTACGCAGGCTCTCCGGATCATAGTTTTCAAATACGAAGCCATTGCCCTCTCCGAGCCTGCAGTCCGTGATCGAATCCTTCAGGCCGCCGGTCGCCCTGACGATCGGGATCGTGCCGTATCTGCAGCCGATCATCTGGGTCAGACCGCAGGGTTCGCTTCTGGAAGGTACCAGCAGGATGTCGCTTCCCGCGTAGATCTGGTGCGACAGCGGGATGTTGAACATGATCAGGCTTCTGACCCGGTCCGGATGGCGTACTTCAAGGCCGCGGAACCAGTTCTCATAGCCCGGATTGCCGGTGCCGAGCAGTACGAACTGCGCGTCATACTGCTCCATGATGTCATCCATGACCTGCTGGATGATATCCACGCCCTTCGCGGGGACCAGTCTGGAGATCATCGCGATGATCGGGACGTCCCGCTCGGGAAGTCCGAGATAGCGCTGCAGTTCCTGTTTGCAGGCTGCCTTGCCGGAAAGGTCCTTTGCCGCGTACGGCGCTGCCGTATCCGGATCCGCGGACGGATCATAATCTTTGACATTGATGCCGTTTAAGATGCCTGTCAGCTTTGATTCATTGCGGCGGACAATGCCGTCGAGGCCGAACGCGCCGATCGGATCCTTCAATTCCTCCGCATAGGTCGGGCTGACCGTACTGAATACATTGGCACATTCAATGCCGCCCTTCATCAGGTTGATGCCGCCGCCGAACTCCACAAGATGGACCTCTTCGCTCGGAAGGCCCAGAACGTTGTCGTTAAACTCCAAGCCGTAATTGCCCTGATACTCGATGTTATGCACCGAGAAAACAGTCTTCGTATCCGTAAGGTGGTATACCGCCGTCTGCCATACCGGCACCATCGCTGTCTGCCAGTCGTTGCAGTGGATGATCTGCGGATGGAAATTCATCATCTCCATCGCGGCGAAAACAGCCTTGGAGAAGAACGCGAAGCGCTCGCCGTCGTCATAGTAGCCGTAAAGGCCTTCCCGTTTGAAATAGTACTCGTTGTCAATGAAATAATAGGTCACGCCTTCGTGATGCAGCTCGTAAAGGCCGACATACTGCTGGCGCCAGGTGATGGAAATGTTGGTGTATCCGAGATACTTCATCTTATTCCGGAACTTCTCGGGGATCTGCTCGTAAAGCGGCATGATGACCCTGCAGTCGATCCGTTTATGTCCGTCACCTGCCGACGGACGAAGACGGTTCAAAGCGCCCGGAAGGGAACCCGCAACCTCGCCGAGGCCGCCCGAATGCGCAAACGGGGTGCACTCCGGCGTGACATACAGGATATGAAGCTTATCATCCTCTTTCTTTTCTTCCGCGATCTCCGCTTCCTGAACTGCCGCAGCCTCCGTAAGCGCCGCTTCAGCAAGTTTCTGTTCCGTATCCGCTTTCTTTGTATCTTTACGCATAAGGCTTTCCTTTCATGGAACTTCAGTCCCTGTCTCATGAATGTGTGACTTCTTTATCCATATCCGAGCCGTTGAAATATGCTCATAGATATGATTATTTTACCACAAACAAGGCTTATCGTCTACAAAACAACAAAAGCAGCCCCGAAAGGCTGCTTTTCGTGTTGTTGTTTATAGCCGCTGTGCGGCTTGAAGCATAATTCAGAAATCAAATCAGAACTTCTCTTTTTTGCTCAGGTACTCATGGATCGCCGCGGCTGCCGTCTTACCGGCTCCCATCGCCGAGATGACCGTTGCAGCGCCCGTGACCGCGTCACCGCCCGCGTAGACGCCTTCTCTCGATGTAAGGCCGTCTTCGTTTACGATGATGCCGCCGTGGTCGTTGACCTCCAGGCCCTTTGTCGTGCTCTTGATCAGCGGGTTCGGGCTTGTGCCGATCGCGATGACTACCGTATCCACCGGGATGTCTTCCTCGGATCCCGGGACTGCCACAGGTCTTCTGCGGCCCTTCGCGTCCGGCTCGCCGAGTTCCATATGGATGCAGCGGATCGCCGTCACGTTGCCGTTCTTCGGGTCGCGCTTGTCATCCGGGTTGTCGTAGCCGATGATCTCCACCGGGTTCATCAAGAGCTTGAACTGGATGCCCTCTTCCACTGCGTGCTCGACTTCTTCCTTACGTGCGGGAAGCTCGTCCATCGATCTTCTGTAGACGATATATACGTTCTCGGCGCCGAGTCTCAGTGCCGTTCTCGCTGCGTCCATCGCAACGTTTCCGCCGCCTACGACCGCTACGTTTCCGCCCTTCATGATCGGCGTCGTCGGATCGTCACGGTATGCCTTCATCAGGTTCGAGCGGGTCAGGAACTCGTTTGCCGAGTAGACAGTCTTGAGAGACTCGCCCGGGATGTGCATAAAGTTCGGAAGTCCCGCGCCGGAACCGATAAACACGGCGTCATAGCCCATATCAAAGAGCTCGTCGATCGTGAGCGTCTTGCCGATAACGACGTCGGTCTGTACATCGACGCCCCACTGCTTTAAGCCTTCTACTTCCTTCGCTACGATCGCCTTCGGGAGACGGAACTCCGGGATGCCGTAAACAAGTACGCCGCCTGCCGCGTGAAGAGCTTCATAAACTGTTACGTCATAGCCCTTCTTCGCAAGGTCGCCCGCGCAGGTAAGTCCGGAGGGGCCGGAGCCTACGATCGCTACGCTGTAACCCCTTCTTGCCGGAACGATCGGGTTCTCGCAGGTGTTCTCATTGTGCCAGTCTGCGACGAACCTCTCCAGTCTTCCGATGCCTACCGGTTCGAACTTGATGCCCATCGTACACTTCGACTCGCACTGCGTCTCCTGCGGACAGACTCTGCCGCAGACCGCCGGCAGCGATGATGATCCGTAGATTACCTGATATGCCTTTTCGAACTCCCCGTTCTTGATCTCGTGAATAAACTCCGGGATGCTGATATTGACTGGACATGCGGACACGCACGGACGGTTCTTGCACTCAAGGCATCTCTGCGCTTCCTCTACCGCGATCTCCGCCATATATCCGAGTGCGACTTCATTAAAGTTATGTGCTCTTACTTCCGGTGCCTGGGAGGGCATCTCGTGTTTCTTTGGATTCAGTGCCATTGCTTTTTCCTCCTTTGCCCTTCCTTACGCTTTTGCCGCAGCGGCTTCTGCCTCGTCCGCTGCTTTGAACAGGTTGCATGCCTCGTCATACGCATGCTTCTCAAACTCCGCGTAGGTACGGCTCCTGAGGATCGCCGCGTCAAAGTCCACTTCATATCCGTTGAAGTCCGGGCCGTCCACGCACGCGAACGCCGTGACATCCTTGCCGTCCTTATGCAGCGTCAGTCTGCAGCCGCCGCACATACCCGTGCCGTCGATCATGATCGGGCACATCGATACCGTACACGGCTGGCCGAATTCCTTACAGGTGAGTGTCGTAAACTTCATCATGACGAGAGGTCCGAAGACGATGACCGTATCGAACTTTTCTCCCGCCGCCAGCATTTCCTTTAAGGGAACGGTGACGTTGCCTTCTCTGCCGTAGCTTCCGTCATCGCTCATGATGATCAGATTGTCGGATGCCGCCCGGAACTCATCCTCCAGAATAACAAGATCCTTGTTACGGAATCCGATGATCGTCGTCACCTCGCAGCCAGCCTCATGGAACGCCGTTGCGATCGGCATCGCGATCGCGCAGCCGATTCCGCCGCCGACTACGCAGACTCTCTTCATACCTTCCATCTCCGTCGGGTTTCCTAACGGTCCTACAAAGTCCGCGATATAGCCGCCCTCCGGGACATACTTCAGTTTCTTTGTCGTGGCACCTGCCACATGGAAGATGACACGGACAGTGCCTTCCTCCCTGTTGCAACCGGCGACTGTAAGCGGGATGCGCTCGCCGTCCTCATCCACTCTCAGGATAATGAACTGTCCGGGCTTTGCCTTCTTTGCCACCAGCGGCGCCTCCACCTCAATGGAGATCACCGTCGGCTTCAGTGCCTTTCTGTGTACGATCTTAAACATAACCTTTCTCCTTACACTGCAATGCTTTCTTTCTACAGCCGCCTTACGTGTCAGCACTAACCAGCAGGTCTGTCCGAATCTGAAACATTCCTTAATAATTATTAAATTATACTCCTGACTTCTTTTACTGAAAAGAGCTAAAACGCGAAAAAATATGTCATTTTTGACTAAATGTGAATGTTTCATTCATTTTTCTTTATACCGAATAACACTGTTTCGTGATCATATACACCTTTTCAGGCAGCAAAACTGTATATAAAGTAAAAAACAGGCGCCGCTTTCCGCGCGGCACCTGTTGATACGCAACTGTTTAATTTTACGACTGTGATTACATTTCCGTGAGTCCCATCGGCATGATCGTAAGCCAGATTTCCGCCACTGTGTAAAGCAAAAAGAGTATAAACCAGACATTGAGAAGGCTTTTCCAGCAGCCCGGACGGTTGTCTTCCGCCCGAAGCCAGGAACAGACGTCCTCCCTTTTTGCCCTGAAGAGCCAGACCACGCCGATCGAGGAAAGCACCAGCAAGGCCAGCATCATGATGATATATGCCTCCTCTGACATATGGGTCCTGGCCCAGATCAGAAATTCACTCAGGATACCGTTATTAAAAACGTGCAGCGCCAGCGAATGCCAGACCGAGTAACGCATGGCCACATAGGCAAAGACCACTCCCGCAAAAAATGTGAACATGGACTGCTGGAAGTCTCCGTGCATAAGCCCGAAGATCAGGGAAGACGCAATGATGGCAAATCTCCTGCCGTTTTCTTTCAGCCCCTGCATCACAAAACCACGGTAGACCACTTCCTCCGCAAACGGCCCGACAATGACGGCATAGGCAAACAGCGTCCAGCTTGTGTTGTACTCCGCGTTCATCGCTTCACTGTACTGCAGCGTATACCCCAGCTGATTGAAAAGAAACTCAAAAAGCGCCGTGATATACATGAAGACGATCTGCATGACATAAATCATTGCCAGACATCCCAGGAAGCCCCCGACGGACATCTTTTCATGCTTCCGGAAAAGTGCCCGCGCCAGGCTGCGGTCATCAAAGAGTTCTCTCCGCTCCGCTTTTCCCGAAAAATACAGCCAACTCAGTGTCAGGGCCCCAATCAGGCTGATCAGGATCATCAGTCCCATCATAAGGTCATCAGGCTCCTCAGGTATCATCTCGCCTGTCAGCATACGCACAAGGCTGTACTCACCGTAGAGAAGATACTGCTGCAGTATGAACAAAAAGAGATAGAGCAGCGCACCGTAGCATACGCTTTTCGTGACGCGCCTGATGCGGGCATCGTCATACAATTCATTCATCGTTATTTCGCGCACGCTTTCATGATCGCGTCGTAGAGGTCATCAAACTCCTCAAAAGCCTGGAGGTCCGGTCTGTCCGCCTTGATCTTCTCTGTGGAGCGGAACAGGAAGCCTGCCTTGCTGGCGTCGATCATCTCGATGTCGTTGTAGCTGTCGCCGGCCGCGATCGTGTCAAATCCCACAGACTGCAGCGCTCTGACCGTGGACAGCTTGGAGTGCGCGATCCTCATCTTGAATCCGGTGATCTCACCGTTATCCGCTACTTCCAGTGTGTTGCAGTAGATGCTGGGCCAGCCGAGCTGCTTCATCAGCGGCTTTGCAAACTGTTCAAAGGTGTCGCTCAGGATAACGACCTGTGTCTGTTCACGAAGCTTGTCAAGAAACTCCTTTGCGCCCGGGAGTGGCTTGATCGTCGCGATGACGTCCTGGATCTCCTTCAGTCCGAGTCTGTGCTCCTTAAGTATGCCGATCCGCCAGTTCATCAGCTTGTCATAGTCCGGTTCGTCACGAGTCGTGCGGCGAAGCTCCGGAATACCGCTCGCTTCCGCAAACGCGATCCAGATCTCCGGTACAAGAACACCTTCCATATCAAGGCAAACTATATTCATAACTGTTCCTCCTGTGAAGCTTAAATTATGTAAACCAGTGCCGTTTGCTTGCTGCAATACTCCCACGCGGCCCTGAGGCTATCATTTCCAACTTTTCCGTTAAAATCTCCTCGACCACTCGGGACGAAGCTTTGTCTGACCCGCCAGCGCGGAATCGATCTGCTTTAAAAGGCTCTCCCGGTCTTCGTTCAGGGTACCTCCGAGCATCAGGTAGTTTGAAGCGTGATTCATACGGAACACACATCCGGGACAGTCAAGCTGCTCCACCAGTGACCGCGTTTCCTGTAGTACTTCCGTAGAGTCAAGCAGCTCAAAGCTTCCATTTTCGACCCATTCCTGCAGCGGTGTTCCCTCATGGATCTCCAGTGTCAGTACACCTACGTAATCAGGGTTCATGGCAGAAAGCGCCCGCGCGGTTCCTTTCGCGTGTTCCTTCGTCATCTTTTTGCCGCCGAGACCCGCGATCGCCGTGACGGAAAGCTGCATACCGGCACGCTTTGCTTTCAGGCCGCCTTCCACGATCTGATCCGCGGTAAAGCCCTTAGTCATCAGCTTCAGGACCTCGTCACTGCCTGACTCAAGGCCCAGATACACCATGGTAAGTCCATGCTCCCGGAGCTTTTTAAGGTCCTCTTCCGTCTTCAGAAGAAGACTTCCCGGTGAGGCATAAGAGGTTACCCTCTCGCAGACCGGATACAGTCTGCGGATCTCATCCAGGATCGCGACCAGGTCGTCTGTCTTTCGGATCAGGGCATCGCCGTCTGCCAGGAATATCCTTTTCACTGCATGGGCATACTGCCCGGCGATTTCTCGAAGATCCTCCAGGACATCATTTAAAGGGCGGTTATAGAAGCGCTTCTCTCTGTACATCGTACAGAAAGCGCACGTATTATGGCTGCACCCGAGCGTTGCCTGTATGATCAGGCTTTTGGCTTCGCTGGGCGGTCTGTAAACGTCGCCGTAATATTGCATGGTTTCCTCTTTTCCGATAATTAAAAATCAATTGTAATAATAACAAACCCGTCCTGAAAGTACAAGAGAAAGTGGCAGGTATCAATTCTATTCATTTGTAATCCCGCAAAGATCTTTCAGCACTTCTCCTGCGATGATCAGACCGGCTACAGACGGAACAAACGCGTTGGAACCGGGGATGGTACGCTTTCCGCCGCCGTTATTTTCGGCTTCCGGGCCACCATCCACATGCGGCCGGCCTCCTCTTTCACTTGCCAGAACCGATTCCATGGCTTCCGCGCTGATCTGCCGCGGCATTTCCTCTGAGTAAACGACCTTAACACCGCTGATGCCGCGCTTTTTGAGTTCATAGCGCATGACGCGCGCCAGAGGATCGACCTTGGTCTTGCTGATATCCGTTACTTTAAACGCCGTCGGATCCAGTTTATTGCCGGCCCCCATACTGGAGATCACCGGTACGCTGGCATCTTTTGCCTTTGTGATGATCGCGAGCTTTCCGCTGACGGTATCGATTGCGTCTACTACATAGTCATACTGTGTAAAATCGAATGCGTCTGCATTGTCCGGAAGAAAAAAGCACTGATGCTTTATGACCCGGGTGTACGGGCAGATCTCGCGGATCCTTTCTTCCGCCGCGTCAACCTTATACTGTCCGATTGTCTTATGCGTCGCGATGATCTGGCGGTTTAAGTTGGTCATGCTGACCCGGTCGTTATCGATAAGATCCAGCGTCCCCACGCCGCTGCGCGCGAGCGCTTCCACCACATATCCGCCTACCCCGCCGATGCCGAAGACGGCCACGCGCGCTTTCTGAAGTTTCGCCATTCCGTCCGTGCCGAAAAGAAGCTCCGTGCGGGCAAATTGTTCATTTATCATATGTAATTCAGCTCCATTTGTGCCTGCCGATCCGAGTGAGATAAAAGCCGATGCAGGCAGCATTTTCATGTTAAAAGACTGTAACATTTTGAATTGCAGTCATTTTCTTGTTCTAAGTCCTAAAAAGACTGTAAATATCGCATGTGTTACAGTCTAATCTTCTTAATTTAGCCAAAAAGACTGTAATTACCCAGGATAATGCAGCAAAATTGAATTATGTAAACCAAATGTTACAGTCTTTTTTCACATAAATACACTAAAAGACTGTAATTGAGAATTCTACAGTCAAATCGGCAAATTATATCAAAAAAGACTGTAAAGAAGCCATAGTAACCCATTTTGAGCGCCGATCTGTGGAACGATCGAGCTTATGTATTTCTTTCCCGGGCAGCTATGGTTACTGCATACTGCCGCCCAGCATCCGCATCCGGATTACAGCAGGTCGATCTCAATAGTTCTTCTGAAGAAGGACATTGATCCAGGTCAGATCGCGTTTCAGGTTGTCCTGTGTTTTCCAGTATTTAATGCGGCTGAGCTCCGGGTTTTCGGAGAGTATGCGGTTAAGGCGCCGGTCATCAAAGCCGAGATACCAGCGGCCATTCTCGTCATAGCCGTCCTTCACGCCGTCTTTCATGGAGAAGTATATGACGCCGTTCGCATTGAGGTAATTTTTGAAGCGCTGAAAGAACGCAAAGAACTCCTCTTCCTGCAGGTGAAGAAGCGAAGCGCAGGCCCAGATGCCGCTGTAAGTAAAGTACGGCCTAAACTCGCTGAAATCACAGCAGGTGATCTTCTCTCCGGTGTATTCCGAAGCAACGCGGCACATCTCAGGCGACGCGTCAAAAGCGTCGACCATATATCCGTTTTCCATGAAAACCTTCATATCACGGCCTCCGCCGCAGCCTGCATCCAGGATCCGACCTGCGGGGTCGATATACTTCAGGAATACCGAACGGATATCAAACATATAGACATATCTGGTATCTTCCGCGTATTGTTGTGCATGCTGATTATAATATTCTATCGTTGATCGATCCATTTATTATGCACCGCCGATCACCCTCTATGGATATCGGACTGTCCTTTCTTCCGGCATTGTCACCCGGACATCCGCATCCAGGATGCAGCTTCCGCCGGGTCTTATGAGCCCTATTGTAATGTATCTGCGGTTCTTCCCGCAAGCAGAAATCACCGGAAGCGGCATTATGCCGCTTTACGAGTCAAATATGCCCTGCGTCAGGCTTTCACCTTTGCAGGGCATCTGGACCTTATCCATAATTAACTGATTGCTCTTCAGCAGTATCCCTCCGTTTTCACAGAACGCTCCACGAACATACGCTTCAACCCATATCCGGCAGGCCGTAAACCGTTACCGTACGCCGCTCCTTACGCATCGCGCGGACCGCGTCCGTAACTGACATGCTTTCGACGCCTTCCACCGGCTTTTGCAGACGCATCTTTCCGTCACGCCTGAGCGCGTTTTTCTGAATGGTGTCGAAAAAGAGGTCAATGTCGTCCAGCGTGTTCAGAAGCTGCACACCGCAGAGGTACCCGTCTTCAAAAAGCAGCCGCCGGTAGATGGTCTTTGTTCTGCCAATGCCGTCCGCAGCTGCCGGATCACTTTTCTTCCGCCCGACAGGACGTACCGTCGTCTCCGCAGCCTCTCTCCGGTCTTCCAGGATCAGCCCGCAGCCGGGATTCAGTTCTGCTTCGGTCTTTCCCAGTGCCGCGATACTGATGCCGCCTTTGTGGGTCAGATAGATACCGAGAGAGCCGCTGAAAATGCAGTCTTCCCCGGCAGCGTTCCTGCCTGCAGTCATGCCTCCCCGCTGCGAAGGCTCCCAGAAAAGATGCATCGCAGCTTTTCCTGTCAGCTTATCGACAGACTCCACACAGTCTCCGCATGCATAGATATGCGGGACGTTCGTCCGCATACGGTCATCCACGCAGACGCCGCCAAGCTCTCCGAGTTTAACCCCGCAGGCAGCGGCAAGAGACGTATCAGGCCGCATGCCGATACCCCACAGAACCATATCGCAGGAGAAAAGGTCCAGAAGGGATGCGGAACGACGCGGATCCACCTTATACTCTTCAGCAATACCTCTTGCGATCGGTCCGTCCAGGATGATCGAAACGGTGTTGTTCGCAATCGCCATATCCGTCAGGCTGACCATGGTCGCAATACCGACTTCCGCAGACTTCGGTCCCTTGATCATGCTGTGGATCTTGTTCAGCAGCCAGTTAATGCCGCCTTCCTTGTTCATAGATACCTCCCCTTTTCCGGGAAATGCTGTTTCCAAACTTAAACATTCCATTTTTTCATATGCAGCAGGATGATATGTTTCAAAATTGCACATACAAATCACAAAATCCCCCAAAATAACTGTTGCATATTATTATAATAATCGCTAAAATCAGCTTTGAGAAATATCCTTTCTTCTTGTTTTGCTATGCATATTAGGCATGGTTAACACGCACAAATTGTATTTAATCAGCAACATCGTCTATATGCAGAGGTTCTGTCATGACAATTCAGCAGCTCGAATACCTTGTCACCATTGCGCAGAGCGCGTCGATCAGCCAGGCTGCGCAAAAGCTCTTTATTTCCCAGTCAAGCATCAGCAAGTCCGTTAAACAGCTGGAAAACGAACTCGGCTTTGAGTTGATGAACCGTTCCCACAAAGGGGTCGTTTTCACCCCAAAGGGCGAGGAATTCCTCAGGGAAGCATACTCCCTTACGGAACGGTACCGTGCCATGCTGGAACACTATGTTCTTTCTGAGTCCGATACAATCCGATATACCGTTTCGTCACAGCATTACATCTTTGTGGTCGAAGCCTTATCGCATCTGATCAGCGAACTGGATGACAATTATTCCGTCGGCCTGCTCGAGCACCGCACGTCCCAGATCATCCAGGATGTGACGACCCGGACCAGCCGTCTGGGGTTCATCTATTATTACCCCTTCAATAAGCAGTTTATCCATCGCGAACTGGAGCGGAACGATCTGTCCTTTCATCCGTTCTGCACAGCCCAGCCGCATATTTACGTTTCCACGGATCATCCGCTGGCACAGCTTCCGAAAGTGACACAGGACCAGCTCGTGCCTTATCCCTACGTCTGTTATTCACTTGGTCCGGATGCCGTGGAGTTTGCGGAAGAGATCCTTTCGCCGCTGCATCATTCCAAGATCATCAATGTCGTTGACCGTGATTCACTGTTCCGGATCCTGTCTCGCTCCAAGGCCTTCTCGCTCGGTTCAGGTCTTCTTCGGGATGGATTTGTATGTGAGAAGATTGCAACTGTCCCGATCAGCCTTCCCGTGGACACGACCATGACGATCGGTTGGATCGCGCCGAAGGGCCAGACGCTTTCTCCCACCTGCATCCAATTCCTGGATTATTGCAAGCAGTCGCTGCAGCAATGCTATACCGGCAATCCGTTAATCGAGAAAAAGCCATTTCCGATATGACCGGAAGACATGATTGACAAAATAACCTGATCTGCCCGGATACTCGTCCCGGATTCCGCGTCTGCCGATAAAACCGTACGCCGCTCTAACTCGGCAAGGTTGACTGTTTCTAAACTGAATTTTTCACCAAGCTCCTTCTTCATTTCGTTGAGAGCTTGTGCTAAGATTTCGGAAGAGTCATTACTTTTTGGTTCTTCTGTCATAATTCTCCTTTCC
>JAFTBX010000018.1 GCA_017455005.1 Lachnospiraceae bacterium
GATGAGCAATAATAAAGAAAAATCCGAAGCGGTTCATTGAACCATTTCGGATTTCTTTAAGTAGCGGAAGGGGGACTTGAACCCTCAACACCACGGGTATGAACCGTGTGCTCTAGCCAGCTGAGCTATTCCGCCATATTCATTTCACTGGGGCCTACAGGGCTCGAACCTGTGACCCCCTGCTTGTAAGGCAGGTGCTCTCCCAGCTGAGCTAAGACCCCATATTCGCATCGCGAACAGTCTTATGATATATAAAATGCCGCAAAATGTCAAGCGGTTTTTTCAGATTCCTCAAAATCCTGATATCATATTTCTCAATACTCGCAGAAGGCAGGTTCCCCAGCGAAACAAAGCACATCACGTCCCGGTCAGGATCTTGACAAGGAGCAGCGCCAACACGATTAGAATGATCGGGCGCACGATCTTCGCGCCGTTCTGCATCGCCATACCGGCCCCGAGATATCCTCCTGCCATGTTACAGAGTGCCGCAACGATCCCCAGGGGGATCAGCACCTGTCCATTCATCAGAAAGATCACAAGGCTCGTTATGTTCGTCGTCAGATTGATGGCCTTGGTCTGTCCGTTTGCGTGCCCGATATCGAGCTTAGCAAAGACCGTGAACGCAATGATCAGAAATGTCCCCGTACCGGGTCCGTAGATACCGTCGTAGATGCCGATGACGAAAGCTGCCAGGCACGCGGTCAGATACGTCCGGAAATCATAACTGACATGATCCGCACCATCATTATTAAAAAGATGCCTGTTCAGGACAAAAAACGCCGCGATGGGAAGCACCACGATCATAAGGTACCGGATCAGGCGTTCGTCGAGGCTCATACTGATGTGCGCGCCGATCGAGGAGCCGATGACCGCCAGAACGATGGACGGTGCCGCAAGCTTCCAGTCAATGAGACCGTTTCCGGCAAAGCGTCCGGTCGCGACTGCCGTACCGCAGCAGGAAGAAAGCTTGTTTGTACCGATTGCAAGGTGCGCCGGCAGACCAGCAAAAATATAGGCGGGAAGCGAGATCAGTCCGCCTCCGCCTCCTATGGAATCGACAAAGCCCGCCAGAAAGACCAGCGGGCAAACGATCAGAAATGTTATCGGTGTCAATGTCATGAGTGTTACTTATCCTGTTTAAAAAATGATACGGACTACGTTGGAACATTAATTAAATCCGTAAATACGTCTTGCAACGCGGTAAATGAAGTCGGTCGCCTTGAGATCGACCTTTCTTCTTGCATTGGAGACCCGTCCGAAAACGCTGCTGCGGAGCTTCCGGTAGACTGCCTTATCGTTTTCTTTCAGATACTCCCACAGTTCGTCGCGCTTCGCAAGGTTTTCCTCGGTTCCGGAGCGGATCGCAAGGATCGAGGAGATCGTCATCATGATCTCGAAGTAGCTCAGCATATACTTTCTGAGTTTGACCGGCTGCACCTTCATCAGGTCGTGGCTCGAAAGCATCAGCTTCGTCACTCGGATCTGCTGGTCGATACGCCCGATCATGATCTTCTCATTAACCGACTGGTCGGACCGTCCGATATAGTAGCGGTACAGCTTGATATTCATGTAGTACACGCGGTTGACATAAGGCAGCGGATAGTACACATAAAGGTTGTCCACGTAAAATGTGTGCTTCGGAAGTCTCAGCCCGCAGTCCTTTAAGAGCTGCGTACGGTAGATGACCGAATGCATCAGGATATACTGTCCCGCATGGAAATGCCGGATCTCGTTCCAGTTAAAGACACGGTTCATCGGCAGCGCAGTACGGTACGCCATAACCTTCTTGTGACGCGCCCCTTCCTTATCGTAGACATAGTTGCAGATCAGCATATCCAGGGCATTGGACTTGAAGGAATACTCCTCCAGCTTGTCAAGCACCTTCTGCAGCCCTTGCGGATCCAGATGATCATCCGAGTCCACGACCTTGAAGTAAAGCCCGGTCGCATTGGCAAGGCCAGTATTGACTGCCTCGCCGTGTCCGCCGTTTTCCTGATGGACCGCCTTTATGATCCCCGGATAAGCGGCTTCATACTCACGCGCGATCTCCAGGGTGTTATCCTTTTGAGATCCGTCATCCACAATGATGATCTCGACCCTGTCCCCGCCGGTAAGCAGTGACTCTATACAGTTTCGCATATACGCGGCCGAATTATAGCATGGTACCGCGATAGATAACAGTTTCATTATAGATTCAGTCTCCTCTTTGTTGACTGCTGTATTCCAAAATTATGTGCCATTGCTCCGGGCAGTACCGTCCGCCCGGCGCATCAGGCTCTGCGCATCTTACTCCGTCACATGCGCGCTCACCCTGTGAGGCAGGCATACGATCGGCTCGTCCGGCAGCGTGACCAGCCCCGTATGGACGCAGATCTTGTCCGGGCAGTCGGCTTCGAGACACCGGAGGCCTATGCTGCCGTCCGACGCTCTTTCTGCCGTAAAGACATTGTAGCCGCCGTTCTTCCCGTCGATACGGAGCTTTCCGTCCGCAGGGCTGACCGGACCGCGATAGACCTCTTCACCGTCTACCGTGATGACGACGTTGACACTTTCCCCCGTACGAACAGATGCCCCTGATCTGCTGAAAAACAGCCAGGCTGCCGAGCAGATCAGGAGTACCGCTACGATAATAATGTCGTTTTTCAGTTTACGGTTCATCTGTAGAAGGCACAGAATGCCTTGTAGGTGTGATAGATATCCAGCTTGGATGTGATCTCAAACGGTGCATGCATCGCCAGGACCGGCACGCCGAGGTCTACGGTGTCGACGTCCATATCGCCCATGAAGAGTGCGATGGTTCCGCCGCCGCCCTCATCTACCTTTCCGAGCTCGCCGATCTGCCAGCGGACATTTTCCTTTTCCATGCAGTCGATGACTTTGTACATGGTTTCCGCAGAGGCATCGTTGGAACCGGACTTGCCGCGCGCGCCGGTGTACTTTGTCAGAACAGGACCGTGTCCGAGAAAACTTGCGTTCTGTTTTTCGAACACATCCGCAAAAGTCGGATCATAAGCTGCATTTACATCGGATGAAAGGCACATGGAATGACGATAGACATTTCTCTTCTTTGCGCCGCAGATGTCGCAGAGATCCTCGACAAAATGATCGAGCGCATGGGAAGCCATACCGGTATTGCCCTCAGAACCGATCTCTTCCTTATCGGTGAATACCGTCACGGTCGTATAGGTCGGATCCTTTATCGCAAATGCTGCCATAGCCGCAGTGTAAGCGCAGACCTTGTCATCCTGGCCATAAGCCCCGACAAGGGATCTGTCAAGGCCGATATCGGATGCCTTATAAGCCGGGACCATCTCGATCTCCGCTCTCGTAAAGTCTGCCTCAGTCATGCCGAAGCGCTCATGAAGCAGCTCGAGTGCCTTCAGCTTGAACGCGTCCTTGACATTTTCATCCTGATAAGGGATGTTGCCGACGATGATGTTCAGTTCCTCACCGCGCAGACCGTCGCTTAAGGTGCGCTGATTCTGCTTGGCGGAAAGATGCGGAAGAAGATCGGATACGACAAACTTCGGATCCTCGTCCTTCTCGCCGACGGAAATACTGACAGATGTGCCATCCTTCAGCATGACGACGCCGTGCATCGCCAGCGGGGTCGTACCCCACTGATACTTACGGATGCCGCCGTAGTAGTGTGTCTTGAAGTACGCGATCTCATCCTGCTCATAAAGCGGGAAGGGCTTTAAGTCAAGACGCGGGCTGTCAATATGGGCAATATTGAAGCGAATGCCCTCTTCAAGGGACTTCTTTCCGAATGTGACAAGAAATACGTTCTTCAGGCGGTTGACATAATATACTCTGTCACCTGCCTGATACTGTTTTGCGGGATCAAAGAGCTCATATCCCTCTTTCTTTGCCATCTGCTCCAGATAAGCCGTACACTCACGCTCTGTCTTGGAGTTGTCCATGAAAGTTTTGTAAGCCTCGCAGAATGCCAGCGCCGGCTCCACAT
This sequence comes from Lachnospiraceae bacterium, assembly GCA_017455005.1. Lineage (GTDB taxonomy): Bacteria > Bacillota > Clostridia > Lachnospirales > Lachnospiraceae > Avilachnospira. Next base: position 3,968 of record JAFTBX010000018.1, read on the forward strand.
CCTCCGGATGCGTCTTACCGATATGCTTGAACTCAAATCCGAGCTCGTCCTGCAGCTTCTGTCCGGCTGTCTTTTCTTTCTGATCCATGTTGATTTGTGCTCCTTAAATGTATATTTTGTGATTCTGTCTGATTTATGTACGCCCCAGCGAGATCGTACCGGTACGCTGCAGCTCGATAATGCCGTAGCTTCTTACCATCTCGATGAAGTCCTCGATCGTCTCCGGCGTGCCGTGTACCTCGATCATCATCGCTCTCGGCGTCACATGCATGATCTTGCCGCCCATGACAGTGCAGATCTCGATCAGTGAGCCACGGTTTGCCTGGGTGCAGCCGACCTTGATCAGCATCATTTCCAGGGAAATGCTCTTGCTCTCATCAAGCCTGCGTACTTTTATCACGTCGGGCTTCTTGTTTAAATGCTTTTCGATCTGGTCGATCGTCCTCTGGTCTCCCGTGGAGACGATCGTCATGCTGGATACATCTTTCTGCTCCGTGGTTCCGACGACCAGGCTGTCGATATTGAAGCCTCTGCGCGCAAACAATCCTGAGATCTGGGACAGAACGCCGTCACGGTTTTCCACAAGTACTGAAAAAATACCTTTCATGCTTTCCTCCTCATTCTCAGATTACATTGTTGCTTGCGTCGATATCACAGACCATGATCGCTGCGCCGTCATAATGCAGGAACTTTTCCAGTTCATCGGGCAGCGCTTCATTGCTGCTGCAGCGGAAGTAACCCATATCATAGGCCTCCGCGATCTTATCGTAATACGGATAGTCGTAAAGCGCCACGCCGCTGTATCTGGACTCAAAGACCTTCTCCTGATGCTCTCTGACGAGTCCCAGATAGCCGTTTTTCATGACCAGGATCTTGACAGGGACCTTGTTGACGGCGATCGTTCCGAGTTCATACATGCTCATCTGGAATGAACCGTCACCGCAGACCGCTACAACCTGCTTATCCGGCGCGCCGATCTTGGCGCCGAACGCCGCCGGGATCGAGTATCCCATGGTGCCCATACCGCCGCTTGTGAGGAATCTTCCCTCCTGCATGACGTAGTTATCGGCACTCCAGAGCTGATTCTGTCCGACGTCCGCTACATAGATCGCATCCTTGTCCATCTTCTCGGAAAGCATCTGCACGAGCAGCATCGGGTTCACGAGGTTCTCGCTCCAGTGACGCTGATCCACTGTGCTGTGCTTGATCTGCTCAAGGCTGCCGATCCAGTTATCATCTGTCTGCGGGAACTCCTCCTTATTGAGCATCGCGAAGATCTCCTTGACGTCGCCGACAAGAGGAAGCGTCGGACCCAGGACCTTGCCGATCTCCGCGGAGTCAATATCGATATGAATGACCGACACCGTCTTTTCGAGCGTCTCCGGCTTCGGTACCGCGCGGTCCGCGATACGCGCGCCGACGATAATCAGCAGATCACTGTTCATAACTGCCCGGTTCGCGTATGGCTTGCCGTTATTTCCGAGCATGCCGAAGTACATCGGATGGCTCTTCGGAAGCACACCGATACCCATGATCGTGGATACCAGCGGGATCCGGTTCTTTTCCACAAACTCCCGGATCTCCGGCTCGCCGTGTCCTAAGATCACGCCGCCGCCTGCACAGATCAGGGGCTTCTTTGCCTTACGGATCGCTTCGATGACCTTACTCATCTGCTGGGCGTTGATCTTATGATTCGGCTTATATCCGCGCATCTCAACACTCTCCGGATAAGCAAACGCCTTGCCCATTTCCTTCAGCTGGATGTCGTGCGGGATGTCGATCAGGACCGGACCCTTACGGCCGGTCGATGCGATGTAAAATGCTTCCTTGACGATATGCGGGATTTCATCCACGTTTTTGACAAGGTAGCTGTATTTGACAAAGGACTCTGTCGCGCCGCGGATATCAGCCTCCTGGAAGACGTCCCTGCCCACAAGGTGGCTGTCGACCTGACCGGTGATCGCCACCAGCGGAATGCTGTCCGCATATGCCGTAGCCAGCGCAGTGATGAGGTTGGTCGCGCCGGGACCGGAAGAAGTTACACAGACCTGCGTCTGTCTGGAGATACGGGCGTAGCCGTTGGCGGCATGTCCGGCGGCCTGTTCCTGCCGCACTAAGATATGCCTGATGGACGACCTCGCCATTGCGTCGTAAAATGGAGCTATTGCGACTCCGGGGTATCCGAATACGGTGGAAATGCCTTCAAGTTCAAGACACTTCACCAAAGCTTCCGCACCGTTCATATGATCCTCCTTCTTTCGTTCCATCCGAAATGTCGTCTTTACGGCAGGCATCGCAGATGGAGCGGACCGGGTAACTCAAAGTAGTTGCTGAATATTACTGCGCATTATAGCACGGATCACGTGTTATCACATTCATTTATATGTTATGTACGTCGGAATATGCAACTCCCGCTTATGAAAGCTTCAGCATCAGCTCCTGGCTGCGGCTTAAAAACGCTGCCATGCGTTCCTGGTCCAGGCCGTTTCTCTGCAGCAGAGCCATATCGTAAAGCTGTTCCGCGATCATCCTGCCGAGCTCGGACGGCTCCTTTGCGTCCTTCTCCTCCATCAGGCGCTTCACAAGGGCATTGCCGGAGTTCAGGACCAGAGTCTGTGCTTCCTTACCCATGTCACCCATGTTCATGCCGTAAGCCGCATACATCTTCATCATCTCCTGCATACGGCGTCCGTCCTCGGACATGGTCATCAAGGAAGCAACCGACGCATCTTTCAGCTTCTCGACCTTGACATCCAGCGCCTCCTCCTTCAGAGCTGTACGGAACAGGCTGACGAGCTTTTCGGAAGCGTTCCTGACTTCTTCGGAATCATCTTTTTCATCCTTAAAGCTGTCGGTAATATCAGAGTCGATGCGGACGAAGGATATCTTTTCATTCTTCGACTCATACCATGAGATGAACGGCGTATCGATCGCATAGAGCATCATGACCGCGTCCTGGCCGGCGTTTTTGAACATGCGGATATACTGGCCCTGTTCCTTCTCATCGGTCACATAGTAGATGATATCCTTCTTTTCTTCCGCCCCCTCTGCAGGCTTTGTCTCTGCGGAGGTATCCGCAGCTTCTGCCGAAGCGCCGGCATTTTCAGCCTCTGCCTTATCGTCCTTCTTCAGATACTCGTCGGCAGTCACGAACTTGCCGTCCAGGTTCTTGAAGATCAGCGCGTTTTTCATCTTGTCGCCGAACTTCTCATCCTTGATGCAGCCGTACTTGATGAATGGGCTGATATCACTCCAGTACTTCTCGTAGTTCTCACGGTCGACCTTGAACATGCCGCTCAGCTTGTCGGAGACCTTCTTGGTGATGTAGTCCGAGATCTTCTTCACGAAGCCGTCGTTCTGAAGCGCGGATCTCGAGACATTGAGCGGAAGGTCCGGACAGTCGATCACGCCCTTTAAGAGCAGCAGATACTCCGGGATGACTTCCTTGATATTATCAGCGATGAAGACCTGGTTGTTGTAGAGCTTGATGGTGCCTTCCAGATTCTCATACTCGTTGTTGATCTTCGGGAAGTACAGGATACCCTTTAAGTTGAAGGGATAATCCATGTTCAGGTGGATCCAGAACAGCGGCTCCTTAAAATCACGGAAGACCTTGCGGTAAAACTCCTTGTACTGGTCGTCCTTGACCTGGGACGGGCTCTCATTCCAAAGCGGGTTGGTATCGTTCAGCGGCTTTTCAATGACCTCGGCTTCGACCTCTTTATAGTCTTCCGCCTTGGTCTCCTTCGCCGCGTCGCTTTCTGGAGCCTGATCGACGTCTCCTTCTTTTACGACCTCAACGGTACCGGTCTCTGCTTTTTTGGCAGCCTCCGCAGCCTTCTTCGCGTCTTCCTCAGCCTTCTTCTTTGCCTTCTCCTCTTCCTTTGCCGCGTCCTTCAGATAGATCTCGACCGGCATGAAAGAGCAGTACTTCTCGATGACCTCACGCGCTTTGTACTCATTGCAGAACTGGAGTTCCTCCTCGCTGATCGTAAGGGTGATGGTCGTGCCGTGTCCGGTCCTCGTGCCCTTCGACATCTCATACTCCATACCGTCCTCGGAGGTCCAGAGTACAGGCTCCGCGCCATCCTTATAAGAAAGCGTATCGATCACGACCTTATCCGCTACCATGAAAGCGGAATAAAATCCCAGACCGAAGTGACCGATGATCTGGTCTTCATTGGCCTTATCCTTATACTTCTGCAGGAAATCCGCAGCGCCGGAAAACGCAATCTGGTTGATATAAGAATCCACTTCCTCCGCCGTCATGCCGATGCCGTTATCCGAAAAAGTGATCGTGTTGACCCGCGGATCCACAGTTACATCGATGCGGTACTTCTCATCATCGGGAGCTGTATATTCGCCGATCAGCGCCAGCTTCTTCAGCTTCGTGACCGCATCGCAGCCGTTGGAGATCAGTTCACGATAGAAGATATCATGATCCTGATACAGCCACTTCTTGATAATGGGAAAAATGTTTTCACTGTTGATACTTAAATTGCCTTTCTTGTTTGTCATTTCTGACATGTTGCTCATCTCCTTCTATGTTTATGCCGGCAATAAGCCGGCATTCATATCAATCCTTAAGCGTACGGCGCATTTGCTGTGCATCAATTTCAGCTGAACGCCCTCTCATACAGATCAAAGAAATTATCCGCTGTCGACTCCGTCGGCTCCTGGAAATCGAGCTCATTCCAGAACCGCTCGCTGAACCGGATCTTATGTTCCTGAGAGTAGGGCTCGAACACAGCCTGAAATGCCTGATTATTGAGTGCCTTCTCCAGACGGCTCTTACGTGCCAGCGTTGCGTCCTTCGAGTAGCCGTCCGTACACTTGATGATATAGTACATCTCTCCGATCTGGAGAATGTTGGAGATCTGTCCTTCCTCCAGTCGGAAAGCGATATCTTCGATCAGGTCGCCGCGGCTTCCGCGCATCAGGACCTCTTCGATCGTATCTGTCTCGGTATAACGGCTCGCCATGGAACTGAAATTCGCGCCGTCGATCTTGACGCGCTTCAGGATGGCCTTCGCTTTCTTAAGATCGGTCGTGCCGATCTGTTCGATCTTGATCACCTTTGCTTCAGAGTCACTGATCTCGGAATTGACCTGCGACGTAATGCCGTTGATCAGCTTATCTGCCGTAAAATAATCCGTATACAGCTTCTGGACATCCGTACGGTCACATCCCATATACTGAAGGTCGCCGTCAGTCAGACCTGCCATGTATTCGTCTGTCAGCTGCCGGATCAGGTCTCTTTCCTGGCTCGTCACCGTGATCCCCCGTTCCTCTGCCAGCATGTTCAGCAGCATCAGCTGCTCCATAAACTGCTTGACATTCTGTACCGTAAGCTTGTCGAGGCCGGTGTGATCCTCTCCGAAGGTAACATTCCATATCCCTTCGGAATACGCCTTTTCATACCTGTTCCGCTCATTGGCGATCAGGATCATCGCCTGCGGACGGGTATACTCCTCGACCTCTTCGGTCTTGTCCTCAAGTTCCAGGCCGCGGCATCCCTGCAGTGAAAACGCCGCCAGAATCATCAGCAGCGTTATACAGGCTATCTTCAGTTGTCTGCCTATACGTCTTGTCATTTCCTGCCGGCAGCCGTGCTGCCGCTGTCGCTTATCTGCAGATCAGATACTCAAAAACAATTGCCACAATGATACCGAGCGCGCCGCCGCAAAAGACCTGGAGCGGCGTATGGCCGACCAGCTCCTTCAGATGGTTTTCGAGCACCTCGCCTTCCCATTTAAAAGGATTCTCCTCCAAAAGTGCATTGAGGACCTTTGCCTGCTTGCCTGTCTCGAGACGGACGCCCATTGCGTCATGCATAACGATGCACGCCAGCACGAAGCTGATCGTAAACTCAAACGAATGGACCGTATACATGTATGCCGCCGATGTAGCAAGGGCACATACCGTAGCACTGTGTGAGCTGGGCATGCCGCCGGAACCGATCAGGCGCTCCGGAACGAAACGATGCTCGATCCGAAGGATGATCAGTGTCTTAATGAACTGTGCAAGTGCCCAGGCCGTCACGACTGTCGCCATGACCTGATTGTGTATCAGAAATTCTTTCACTTGAATCCTCAATTCTAATGTTTTATACTGCTGCGCGCGGCACGTCTTTCGGCCTTGCCCCTTGCAGCCAGTTCTTTCATTTCGCCGGCATTGTCCAGAACTGCCCTGGTAATGCTGACGCCGCCTAAAAGCCGCGCAAGCTCGTTTTCAGAGCCTTCCTTATCCAGCTTTGCGATCTCGGTAATGTTGCGCCCGTCCTGTTCTTCCTTGCGGATGACATAATGGCTGTCTGCCATCGCCGCGATCTGCGGCAGATGCGACACGCAGATGACCTGGTGCTTCAAACCGATCACATCCATTTTTTCCGCCACCTTCTGGGCTGTTCTTCCGCTGATACCGGTATCGATCTCATCGAAAATCAGCGTCGGGATCCGGTCAGTCTCCGCAAGCACGGTCTTGACTGCCAGCATCACTCTTGAAAGCTCGCCGCCGGATGCAACTTCACTTAAGTTCTTCATTGCTTCGCCCGGATTCATCGAAGCGATAAATCCGGCATCGTCATATCCGTCTTCTGAAACAGCCTTCCGCGCAAAGTCCATGGCAAGCGACGCTTTCTCGAAACCGAGATCCTTCAGTTCCTCACGGATCGCAGCCGTCAGTCTTTCCGCGCCTTCCCGCCGCTTTGCGCTCAGATCCGCGCTTAGTTTCATCAGCCGCTCGTCCGCGGCTTTTGCCTGCCGTTCTGCTTTCAGCCTGTTCTCTTCATAGTCCTGCAGTTCCTTAAGCCTTTCGCAGGCCCCGTCGCGGTAACGCATGATATCCGCCACCGTTGCCCCGTATTTTGCCTCCAGCCCCCGGATCTGGTCAAGGCGCTGCTCCATCTGCCTTAACTCCCCTTCATCGACCTCCACGCTTTCCGCGTAGTCGCTCAGGTCTTTCAGCAGCACATCCAGGACTGCCTGCAGGTCCATGATCTCATCATGGATCTGTTTCAGATCCTCATCATAACGGAGCGCATGGCTGATCCCGGAAACCGCCCGCCCCGTATCACACTGCAGCAGTGCCTGATACGCGTCGTTCACGTCCTCCGCGATCGTAAGGGAATGGCTGGCCTTTCGGAAGCTGGCCGCCAGTTCATCTTCTTCGCCTTCCTTCAGCCGCGCCTCATCGATCTCGCGTATCTCATACTCCGCCATATCCATCTCCCGGAGCCGCTGTTTTTCATCCAGCGTATACCCCGCGGCATCGGCAAGGGCTGATTTATATGCATGATACGCGTCCCGTACGGCAGCCCTGAGCTCACTGGTCTCCCCAGCCATAAAGTCGTCGAGGATCGCAAGGTGCGCCTTCCGGTCCATCAGGGTATGAAACTCATTCTGACCGTAAATATCTATCAGAAGGGATGTCACCGCCCGAAGCTTTGAAAGCGTGACCGTCTCATCATTGATCCGGCTGACGCTGCGGCCGGGCATGATCTTCCGGCTGATGACCAGCATTCCTTCCTCATCCGGGAAGACATCAAGATCTTTGAGCATCTGCAGCTTCTCCGGTTCGATCCCGAAGATCAGTTCGATATAACCATACTCGGCGCCTCTCCGGATCAGGTCCCCGCGGACCTTCCCTCCAAGTGCCAGCAGGGCAGAATCAATGATCACCGACTTGCCGGTACCGGTCTCACCGGTCATGACATTGAGGCCTTTGTCAAAGCTGACAGAGGCCTTCCGGATCAGTGCAATATCTTTTACGTTTAATTCAAGAAGCATGTTACTTTTCGTCGATCAGATCACGGATCCTGGTCATCACATCCAGGCAGCCATCCACGGTGCGCACAGCCACCATGATGGTGTCGTCTCCGGCTATACAGCCGACGACTTCCCGGAACTGCATGGCGTCAATGGCTGCTGCCACTGCCATAGCCAGACCCGCGATCGTGCGGATCACCAGGATATTCTGGGCCATGTCCATGGACACGTATCCGTTTCTGAGGATACTCAGGTACTTGGCGGAAAAATCTTCGCTGACCGGCACTGCCCGGTAGACGGACCTGCCGTTTTGTCCGGCGGACTTGGTCAGCTTCAATTCACGGATATCCCTGGAGACCGTCGCCTGGGTAACCTCGTATCCCTCTTCATTCAGGCGGGCACAAAGCTCTTCCTGTGTTTCAATATCATATTTGCCGATCAGTTCGACGATCTTCGCCTGTCTGCCGATCTTCATTTCATCTCTCCTGTCAGCATGATCATGCCGCCGCAAAGATCTGCAGCGGTCATCGTATCTTATTATTTCGTCTGCTCTAACCGTGTATGAACCCGTACTGACGGTTTACACCGCCCGCATCTTATCCCGGAGCGTATCCAGGAAAGACGTTTCCTTGAGCTTGATAAACTTCATCGCACCGGTTGATCGTGTCACGATCAGCTCATCTCCCTTTTTCACTTCCGTTCCGTCCGCGCCGTCACAGGAAACCAGCTGGTTTAATGTGTGCGGAATGATACGTACCTTATCGGACGCGGATAAAACGATGGACCGGGTATTGATCGAATGCGGACAGATCGGGGTAAGGATCAGAAGCTTCGCCGATGGCTCCGCGATCGGACCGCCCGCAGAAAGAGAATATCCTGTCGATCCCGTAGGACTTGCGACAAGGACGCCGTCCGCCCGGTATGTATTGAGCAGGGTATCATTGACATATACTTCATACTCCATCATATGGATGGAATCATTCTTACCGAGGAGAACGTCATTGAGGGCAAAGTCTCGAAAGATCACCTTTCCGTCACGCTTCAGCTTCGCTGCAAGCATCATCCTCTCCTCGATCTGAAAGTCATCATTGATCAGCCTTTCCACCAGGGAGCCGTAGTCCGAGATCTCGCTGACCTCCGTCAGATATCCCATATGACCGCGGTTGATGCCGATAAACGCGACGGAACGTCCAAACGCGGCCCGCGCCGCGCGCAGCATCGTACCGTCACCGCCGACCGTGATCACACAGTCGATATGCTCCGGGATCTGAAAGTCTCTGCCGAGGTATCCTTCGTAGATCTCATAGGACACGCGGCTGCCATATGTGTCAAAACGTTCGATCAGCTTTTCGGTCGTGTTCTCTATGGACTGGTTCTTATTCTCACTGATAATGATGTAGAAGTTCTTCATTATGTCTTATCCAGCTGCTGGTGCGCTTCTTCCGTAAGTTTCCGGACAAAGGCTTCATCGTACCTGTCCGGTAACACTTGTTGATTGTCTGCTGCCTGCGCTTTTGCCGTTTCATAAGCCTCTGCGGCGTTCCCGCCTGCAGCTGCTTCCGGATCCCTTGCGCCTGCGTTTTTCCTGATATAGATCAGATATTCTATATTGCCCTCCGGACCCTTGATCGGGCTGAACGTAAGCCCGATGATCTCAAATCCAAGCTCTCTGCAAAGCTCCGTGATCCTGAGAACCACCTTGTTATGTACTGCCTTGTCTCTGACGACGCCCTTTTTGCCTACCTCTTCCCTGCCTGCTTCAAACTGCGGCTTGATGAGGCATACCATCCTCGCGCCGTCCTTCAGCAGCGGGTACGCCGCCGGAAGGACTTTGTCCAGCGATATAAAGGAAACATCCACAGACGCAAAGTCGAGCGGTACGCCTCCGATATCCTCCGGGACGACATAGCGGATGTTGGTCTTTTCCATGCAGATGACCCGCTCGTCGTTGCGGAGCTTCCAGGCGAGCTGACCGTGCCCGACATCGACCGCGAACACCTTGACCGCGCCGTTTTGCAGCATACAGTCGGTGAAACCGCCGGTAGAGGCACCAATATCCATGCAGATACATCCCGCAAGGTCCACGCCGAACTCACGGATCGCCTTCTCCAGCTTCAGCCCGCCGCGGCTTACATACTTCAGTCCCTGACCTCTTACTTCGATCGTGAGCTTGTCGTCATCGGTAAATGTAGACCCCGCTTTATCTTCTTTGACACCGTTTACATAGACGATGCCGCTCATGATGACCGTCTTGGCCTTCTCCCTGCTTTCCGCAAACCCCCGCTCAAAGAGCAGGACATCCAGTCTTTTTTTTGCCATCACGATTTCCTGTCTATAAGATAGATAAGGAGCTGCTCCAGGAACGGATGGGATCCGATTCCGCGGATGATCTCCAGGGCCCTGTCGGTATACGCACGGACGTCCTCTATGGAGCGATCCATACCATAATGCGTCAGCCACGTCACCTTGCCGTTTTCGGCATCCGAACCGATCGGCTTGCCGAGCTCGCTCTCGCTTGCCGTTACATCCAGGATATCATCCTGGATCTGGAACGCCATACCGATACAGCCTGCTGCCTCTTCGAGCTTTGCGACCGTTTCGGCGTCCGCTCCCGCCAGGACCGCGCCGATCATAAAAGAACCTTCGATCAGAGCGCCTGTCTTCAGCTTATAAATAAACTCCAGCTGCTCCGCGCTCGGCTCCTTGCCGGTCAGCTGCACATCCACCGTCTGTCCGCCGATCATGCCGTAAATGCCGGTCTTTCTCGCAAGGATACTGATTGCCTCCGCTTTCTGCTCCGCGGATGCTGTGGACTTTGACGCCGTTTCAAACGCGTAGATCATAAGTCCGTCGCCTGCGAGCGTTCCCATGTCCTCGCCGAACTTGGCCCAGGTACTCGGAACGCCTCTGCGAAGGACATCATTGTCCATACACGGAAGGTCGTCATGCACCAGGGAAGAGGAATGGATCATCTCCATGGCTGCCATAAACGGCATGAGGGCCTTCTGATCCTCCTCACCCAACTCCCCGGCTCTGCCGGTGCAGAGTTCGTAGACTGCCTGCATCATCATGGGACGCAGACGCTTGCCTCCGTTGATCACGGAGTAGTTGCATGCTTCAAATATCGTCTTCTGAAAGCCCTCTTCCTTGGGAAGATACGCCGTGATGTCACGGCTGATCGCCTCCGAGCGCGCCTTCATTTTTTCTTTAAAGTTCATGATTCTTCCTCTTCGTTCAGGATCCTGATCTTTTTTTCTACTTTATCGATGCCGGACTCCGCATGGCGGATGAGCTTCAGGCCTTCCTCATAAAGCTTGAAGCTGTCCTCCAGACCGGTCTCCTCATCTTCCATCTGCTCCAGGATCGCGTCGAGTCTGGCAAAGCTCTCTTCGATCGTGAGCCTGCTTTCGGTCTCCTCCGCGACAACGCCTGTCAGTGTTTCTGCCATTTCATATCCTCCGTTCCGGTCACCGTTGAAGTCATCCTGCCGTCCTGCAGATACGTGGTAAGCGTATCTCCGCACTTCACATCCTGTACCGATCGCACGCCTTTTCCGTCCGGACCGGTCACATAGCCGTATCCTCCGCTCATCTTTTTCAGCGGTGAGTGGCCGTCAAGCCTGGCCGCCGCGATCTGGAGTGTCTTCCTTGCCGAGGCTGCCTGATCCGTCATCTCCCTCTGCAGGCTGTCCCTCATCAGCGCAAGCCTGCGGATGTTATCCTTCAGCTTCAGCTGCATCAGCCGGACTGCCGTCTGCCTGACAGCTGCAAGCCTCTCTTTTTTATGCTGAAGCACGCTCTCGGGGGACAGTCTCTGGAGATGCTCCTCCGCTGCCTTCAGACGGTGCCTGAGGATCTGGATCCGCTGTATCATACTGCGGTCCAGCGTTCCTTTGTAAGACGCAAACTGTTCTTCCAGTACATCATATTCGAAGCTCGCAAGTTCCGCCGCTGCCGAAGGTGTCGGCGCTCTCCTGTCTGCCACAAAATCCGCGATCGTAAAGTCAGTCTCATGTCCCACCGCTGAGATCACCGGTGTTTCTGCGTCAAAGATCGCTCTCGCGACGCACTCTTCGTTGAACGCCCAGAGGTCTTCGATGGATCCGCCGCCGCGCCCCACGATCAGGACATCCAGTCCCATCCGGTCCAGCCGCTCAATACCTCTTACGATGCTTTCCTTCGCGCCTTCACCCTGGACTCTCGCGGGATAAAGCACGAGTTCCACATAAGGATTCCTGCGGGTCGTGACATTGATGATATCCTGGATCGCCGCTCCTGTGGATGCCGTTACGATGCCGATACTGCGGCAGTACTTCGGGATGGGCTTTTTGTAGATCTCATCGAACATGCCCATCTCTTCGAGTTCGGCCTTGAGCTGCAGAAAACGCTCATACAGCTCACCGGCACCCGAGAGTCTGCAGCTTCTGACATAGAGCTGATAGCTGCCGTTTCGTTCATATACGCTGACCTGGCCGGAAGCCTCGACCTGCTGTCCGTCCTGCAGCCGGAACGTCAGGTGTTCTCTCTGCGACGCAAACATGACACAATTGATCGCAGCACCCGGATCCTTCAGTGTAAAGTAAATATGACCGGAAGAGTGATACTTGCAGTTGGAAACTTCCCCCCGCACCGTCACCCGGGACAGGAGGTAATCCCTCATAAAGAGGTTTTTAATATAACTGCTGATCTGTGTTACAGAGTATACGCCGGTCATGGTTTATTCAAACGAAATTAGCCAGCATTCCGTTGATGAATCCCGGCGTATCGTCGTTGCAGTATTCCTTGCTCAGCTCCACCGCCTCATTGATCGCTACCTTTACCGGCACGGAGTCATCGTATTTGATCTCATACAGTGCCAAACGCAGAATGTTGAGTTCGGCCTTACCCATGCGGTTGGTCTTCCAGCCCTCGGCGACTTCATTGATCTGACGGTCCAGCTCCGGGATCTTCTCCCCGACCGCCAGGGCCTTTTCCGCGATCTTTTTGCGATCGCTTTCCTTCAGCTCGAAATCATAGCTGTCGTCCAGGTAATTATCGATCAGCGTCTGCAGGTCATCCCCCTCGTGGAAACCGATGCCGAAGATGATCTTGAAGACCTGTTCTCTCATTTCATGTTTATTCATGCCTGCCCTTATCCTTTACAGGTGTTACTCGGCACTCTTGGTATCGATGCCGGCAATGCTGACATTGACCTCTGTAACGCTGAATCCGGTCATGTTCTCAATCGTATTGCGGACCTTTTCCTGCACCCTTGCGCTGACCGCCGGGATGCTGTAGCCGTACTTGATGTTGATGGCCATATCCAGCGCGACTTCGTCCTCATCCATACGGACCCGGACGCCCTTGCGGAGATTCTTGCCGCCGAACATGCTGACGAGATCATTGGTAATGTTGCCTGCCATGCTTGCAACGCCTTCTACATCCGTTGCTGCGAGCGCAGCAATGCAGACGATAACATCATCCGCGATCTTCACGCTGCCGCCGTGGATCTCCTCTGCCTGTGCATTCATATTATCTGCCATAGGAAACCTCCCTTTTACTACTATCGGTGTGATCCATAAGCCACATGCTCATGAATAATTTAGTATAACATAACTTGCGGCTTTTGTCATCTCATGCGCCGCCGGGCAATCGGCCATTTATTCCGTCATTCGGCCGGTACGCCGGAACAGGGCCCTGCACTCCTGCCCGAACGCAGCAGGTCCGGTCTTACACATATACTTTGTCCCTGATTTTTCCGAATGCCGCGTCCTTAATACCGCTGATCTTCCGGATGTCTTCAATGGCACCAAAGGGTCCGTGTGCATCCCGGTACGCGATGATGTCCTCTGCTTTCTTCTCCCCGATGCCGGGGAGCGTCATCAGTTCTGTCTTATCCGCCGTGTTCAGGTTGACCATTCCCTCATGCGCCGCGGCTTCCGCCTGTGCAAGCTCTGCTGCCTTCGCGAGCGCCGCCTCCAGATAGCCCTCCTTGGTGATCGCCACAAGTTCCTCCCGGACGGCCGTGCGGACGAGCGCATCGATCTCCTGCTTTGCAGTCTCACTGAGCCCGCTCACCTCTGTCTGCCGCATATCAGTCGAAGCAGCGGCATATCTTTCTCCACCCGGACCGGATGTCTGTGACGTCTCTTCATCCAGAAGCACGATCTCTGTACCCGCTCCGGACAGTCCGGACACAGCCGGATCCGGGCCCTCACCGCCCAGCACATAAAAAGCAGCCGATGTGATCACACCGGCTGCAATAACCGCATACTTTATGCTCTTCAGTTTATCCTTCATGAATCCCCTGCCGGAGATCACCCGTGCTGCGCCTTTATCATATCAGCACCGGCGCCGAATGACAACTGAAAGTTTTATAAACTCAGTCCAGCTTGGATGTGCAGTGCGGGCAACGGGTTGCGTTGATGTTGATCTTGGTGAAGCAGTACGGGCACTCCTTCTCGGTCGGTGCTTCCTCAACCACAGGCTCCTTTGCCTTCTTCATCTCGCGAAGCTTATTGACATTCTTGACGACGATGAATACAACGAGTGAAAGCAGCAGAAAGCTGATAACATCGGTAATGAAGGAACCATACTTGATCAGCGCGACCTCGCCTGCTTCCTCGACCGTCTTGTAATGATTGCCATCGAGCGCGATGAACAGGTTGCTGAAGTCGATACCGCCGGTAAGCAGGCTGATGATCGGCATGCACAGATTGTCCACCAGGGACTTAACGATGGTGGTGAAAGCGCCGCCGATGATCATACCTATAGCCAGGTCGACCATGTTGCCGGTAATTGCAAACTCTTTGAACTCCTGTAAAAACTTTTTCATCAGGGCCTCCTTATCATGCATAAAAATTAAGCAAATCCATAAAATCCTGTATCTTCATACATGATTCATTATAAACCACAACAGCTTGTGCTTTCAATAGGATCAGACCGCTTTTTCGAGGAGTTTTGTGAGTTCTTCCACAGTAAACTCATACTTTTTGCCGCAGAAATGACACTGCATTTCGATGGGCTTACCTTCAGAGATCATTTCTTCCAGTTCTTTTCTGCCGGTGCTGATCAGCGCCTGCTCAAGACGCTCTCTGGTACAGCCGCAGTAGAACGAACATTCATGCCTTTCGTTGATCTCGAGGTCCAGGTCGCCGAGGATATATGTAAGCACATCCTCCGGGCTCATGCCGCGGTCCAGCATGGTGGTCATGCTGTCAATGCCTTTCAGTTTGTTTTCCAGCACATCGATGATCTCATCGGACGCGCCGGGCATCAGCTGGATGATGAAGCCGCCTGCCTGGCGGACAGTGTTATCCTTATTCATCAGGACGCCGAGCGCCACCGAAGACGGCACCTGCTCCGAGTTCGCGAAGTAATAAGTCAGGTCTTCCGCGATCTCGCCGGAAACGAGGATCGTCTCGCCGATGTACGGTTCCTTGAGACCGGTATCCCGGATCACCGAAAGGATGCCCAGATGCAGCGCCCCGCCGACATCCAGCTTACCCTTGCTGTTCGGAGGAAGCATCACATCCGGATTGTGGACGTATCCTTTGACATGTCCCGCACGGTCAGCCGTCACAAGCAGTCCACCGATCGGTCCGTCACAGTTGATGCGCAGCGTCAGAAGGTCCGGGTCGTTCTTCATATCGTAGCCCATCATCACGGCGCCCGTCATCAGACGGCCCAGTGCCGCCGTTGCCACCGGAGAAGTATCATGCGCCTGTCTGGCCGCTTCCACCGTGTCCCTTGTTGTAGCCGCGAAGGCGCGGATCATGCCGTCCGCTGCCGTCGCGCGAATCATATAATCTCTGTTTTCACTCATTTATTTTCTCCATTGGTTATCAGCTCTTCAGTATCTGTATCTCCTGCTCCGTCAGTCTCCGGTACTGTCCCGGCTCAAGGTCCGGGTCCAGTGTCAGAGGACCCATCGATATGCGTTTTAGCGCCGTGACCGTGCGGCCGACCGCCTGGAACATTCGTTTTATCTGATGATAGCGTCCTTCCCGAATCGTAATCAGCAGGCTGCTGCCTGTAAGCAGATTGATCTCACATGGCAATGTCGGCTTCGCGTCGCCGATATCGACGCCTGCCATGATCCGCTCCGCATCCTCTTCCGCAAGAAACCCGTCAAGCTCCACATAGTAGGTCTTATCCACATGCTTCTTCGGTGAAAGCATCCGGTGCGCCATGTCACCGTCATTGGTGATGATGAGCAGTCCTTCTGTGTCCTTGTCCAGCCGTCCGACCGGAAACAGATCGCCGCGGATCTTATCCGTGATGAGGTCGGTCACACAGACCTGGCTCCTGTCC
>JAFTBX010000019.1 GCA_017455005.1 Lachnospiraceae bacterium
ACGACCCGCCGCAAGCAGTCTGAGAATACTCCGTGTGACAGATCTACTGTAGGCCCGCCGCCTTCAGCACCTGGTGAGTCGCCGGAAGTCGCAAGCGCTTATCGAGATCCGGAGTCTGAAGTCCTCGGTGTGGCACGCACCCCGCAGGCAGATCTCGGTGCGTCCAGACTTCCGCAGACAGGTCAGCTCTGGTGGCCGGTACCGATCTTCATGATCGCAGGCATTGCCCTTATGGCAGGAGGACTCGTCAAACGCAGAAGTGACGAGTAAGGATCTATAGCATCCAAATATAATACTTATAATGTTAAAGACTCCTCTGCAGAAGATGCAGGGGAGTTTTGTTGAATTAAGAAAACCACGCGATAGTCGCGTGGTTCTAAAGAGCTTTAGCGGTGACCAAAAAAATCCTGATGTGCTAAACTGTTTATGGCCGGCCAGCCAAAACAGTAAAACACAACAGGAGGACATTAAGATGTCAGAACAAAATAATGTCACAAACAGTTTAGCACACACCAAATGGAATTGTAAGTATCATGTGGTGTTTGCACCTAAATATCGCAGAAAAGTATTCTACAACGAAAATAGGGAGGATATCAGAGAGATCTTCCGGACGTTGTGCAAGTGGAAAGGCGTGGAGATCATAGAAGGAGAGGTGTGCCCGGACCATATCCATCTGCTCCTAAGTATCCCGCCCAAAATGAGCGTTTCGGGATTCATGGGATATTTGAAGGGAAAGAGCAGTCTGATGATTTTCCAGAAATATGGGAACATGAAATATGCGTACTGAAACCGCGAATTTTGGTGTAAGGGATACTATGTCGATACAGTAGGAAAGAATACAAAGGCGATCAAAGAGTACATCGCCAACCAGCTGAAAGCGGATCAGGAGTCGGATCAATTAAGCCTATTCGATCCAAAGGACCCGTTTACGGGTAGCAGGTAAGCCCGCGCGCGGCTGGCAGGCCAAGTTTAAGCGCATTTATGCGCCGCTAGTAGTATTAGGGCTATGCCCGAAAATGAAATACCACCCGCTATGCGGGTGGATCATTATTTTTCCGGTTGCGTTCATTCCATGCGAGAAGTAAAATGGTTAGTGCTATACTTTAATACGATTTGAAGGACGCGGGGATGGAGACTGTAAACAACGACATTATCACTAGGGACGGTACGCTAAGCAAGCTGATCAGCCGTATATCTGCTTTGCTTATCATCGCGGCGATGGTGTTTGCTGCGGAGAAGATCGGTGAAAAGGAGATCATCTTCCCGGAGATCGCGGCGATCTCTGCGGGGTGCTTCCTGGCTCCGAAGATGCCGTGGCGGGTCAACTTTAAGCGGATGATCGCGTTCATCACGATCTGCGCGGCACTCGGGATGCTGATCGTAAGATTCGCGCCGTTTTCGCTGACGCTGCAGGTCATCCTCGCTTATATCCTCGGGCAGCTGATCTTTCTTTACTCCGGTACGGGCTTTGCCTCGATGATCTCCGCGATCGTCCTGCCGGTCCTGATCCGGACGAAGACGCCTGTGTATCTGGCGGCGGCTGTGATCCTGACTGTGCTGATCACGGGGCTTCGCAGGGTACTGGAGCTCGGCGGCCTCAAACCGCATGAAACCGATGATTTCGTGCCATATCCGGCACCTGACGCGGATAAGGTCAACCAGATGATCTTCCGGAGCGTCTATGCTGCGATCCTTATATCCCTTGCGCTCGATATAAACGCGCGCTTTATCGCGGCTCCTCCGATGCTGGTAGCATTTACAGAACTTACAAACTCCGTTCATCCTGCCAATAAACGCAAGCCCGTGGTCGTGGCGCTGGTGAGCCTCTGCGCGCTTTCGGGGGCCTTGAGCAGGCTGGTGATCGCAGTATGGCTGCAGCTCCCGCTGACATTGGCCGCTTTGGTCGCGTGCGTCGCCTTCATGCTGCTGATGGACGCGTTTCAGATGCATTTCCCGCCGGCGGGCGCCATGGCGATCCTGGCTATGCTGATCCCGCAGGAAGCGCTTATCTTGTACCCGGTCTATACACTGATCGGGATCACCCTGCTCGTGCTCGGCGCAGGGTCATACAGCAGCATCCCGGAGGCTGTGCTTCGGCGAAAATCCGGAAAGCCAGAGTAAGAGGTCAGTTTAAATGCAGGGAGCAGACTTTTTTGCTTCGGAAAAACCATATAAGATATTGCTTAAGCTTGCGCCGCCCGTGATGTTTGCGCAGCTGATCCAGGCACTTTATAACATTGTAGACAGTTTATTTGTCGGACGGTTTTCGGAGACGGGCTTAACAGCACTTTCCATCATCTATCCGGTACAGCTTCTGATGATCGCACTCGCGGTAGGAACCGGCGTGGGCATTAACACTGTAATGGCCGCCCAAATGGGCGCCGGAAAAGGCGCGGATGCGGAAGAAACGGCCGGTACGGGACCGCTCCTTGCCGTGATCATATGGGCGCTTTTTGCGGCGTTCGGCCTCTTTCTGATGCCTGCTTATGCGCGCATGTCGACGCAGTCGGAGGAAGTCATCCGGGAGGTCATCATTTATGGCAGGGTTATCTGTATCTTCAGCTTCGGTCTGACGCTCGAGAGCGTCTGTACCAAGGTCCTGCAGGCAAACGGCGATATGAAAACGCCGATGATCGCGCAGATCGTCGGGGCGCTCGTCAACATTGCCCTTGATCCGATCTTCATCTTTGGTATGTTCGGACTTCCTCAGATGGGTATCCTGGGCGCTGCCATCGCGACGGTCATCGGACAGGCTGCCGCGGCGTGTCTCGTGGCGCGCAGAGGCTACCGGAGGATGCCGCCTGTAAGCTCGTGCCTTAGGCACATCAAACGGATCTACCGGCTCGGCATCCCCAACATACTGATGCAATCGGCGTATACTTTCTATATCCTCGGGCTCAATCTGATCCTCGCGGGATTTTCTGACCAGGCGGTCACTGCGTTGGGGCTTTACTATAAGTGGCAGACCTTTTTCTTTATTCCGCTCGGGTCCATGCAGACCTGCATCGTGCCGGTTATCAGCTACAATTACGCTGCCGGCAAGATCCGGCGCTGTCAGGAGACGCTGAAGGCCGCCATCCTGTTCGGTTGGGCGCTGATGGCAGTCGGAACGCTTTGTTTCGATACGATCCCGGGACCGATGCTGCGTGTGTTTACCAAAGATGAACTCGTCGTCAGTATCGGCAGCTATGGTTTTCGATTTATCGGGTCGAGCTTTATCCCGATGGTAACTTCGCTGATTTTCCCTGTGTTCTTCCAGGCTGTGGGAAAGAGTCTCCGAAGCTCTGCGCTGACAGTGCTGCGCACCGTGGTCCTGTTCGTACCGCTGGGATATATCTTCGCAAAGTTCGGACTGGAGCGCTTCTGGCTGACTTTCCCGGTGACGGAGACGGTGACCAGCCTGGTGGGGCTGAAGTTTTACCGGAGCTTTTTGAAACAGGAACAGGTAAGCGGGAGACCTATGGAAATCGATAGGTAAGCGGCGGACCTTTGGAAATTATTAAATATAACAAGGAGGGGTAGATGAGTACTTACAGCAGCGACATCATTTTCAACCACGATGTTCCGACCCCGAAGCAATATAATTCCCTCAGGGTCCGTTCCGGCATGAGCATGCACGCGCACGATCCGGAGCGGGTGAGGAGAGCATTTGCGGGATCCTCTTTTATCGTTTCCGCCTGGCTCGACGGCGAGCTCATCGGCTTCGGACGGATCGTCGGGGATAACGGCATCTGTTATAATGTCAATGACATCATGGTCGACAAGAAATACCAGCGCCAGGGCATCGCGGACCGCATCATGACGGAACTCGATGTCTATCTCGACCGGGAATGCGATGAATACAGCTTTGTCGCGCTGCTGGCGAAGATCCCGGCGGACCACATCTATCACCGCCACAGATTCGAGTATATCGACCCCGCGCGCCGCTACGGCATGCTCAGGCATCAGGATGACAGACCGACCGGACAGTATTCACCGATGTGAAAAGGAGTTTTATGAAAGACAGATCAGGAAAATATGACGACAGCGAATATAAGGCAGCAGAAGTAAAGTACTGCCCGTACTGCGGGGAGTCTGTCTACAGCCATTATTCGGACGGTACCTGCCAGTGTGACGCCTGCGGGAAGCGCTTCGGCGTGACGGAAGTGGAGTAATATAGACTTATCCGATTTTATCGCAATAAAGAACCCGGCATCCTCAAATGAGAGAGCCGGGTTTTGCGTTTTGTGTTTTGATTGCAGCAGTGATTATGTCAATGCTGCATTTCTATTAATAGCCGCGAAGGACTACGCCGGGAGCAAGGATAACCTGTACTGCTTTTGCTTCGGGAGCAATGTAGGAAGACTGAGTAGCGGTTTCGCCGTTGGACTCAGCTGCCTCGCCCTGTTCCGGAGCCATGATGACTGCGATGACCGGAGCGGTCGGAGCTGCAGCTGACTCAGCAGCAACAGCGGTGTTGTCGCTGTTTACCGGCGCGTAGATCACTGCGGTGTTGGAAGCTGCAGGAGCAGCTGCCTCAGCGGTTGCAACTTCCTCAATAGCGGTCGGAGCATAGATCACAGCAACATTAGATGCAGCCGGAGCAGCAGCGGACTCAGCAACAGCGGTATTGTCGCTGTTTACCGGAGCGTAGATGACTGCGGTGGTGGAAGCTGCAGGAGCAGCTGCCTCAGCAGTAGCGACTTCCTCAGTAGCTGCCGGAGCGTAAATCACTGCAGTAGTAGAAGCAGCGGGAGCTGCAGTAGCTTCAGAGGTTGCAACTTCCTCAGTAGCTGCCGGAGCATAGATGACTGCAGTGGTAGAAGCAGCGGGAGCTGCAGCAACAACCTCTGCCGGAGCAGCTTCGGTTTCGGTCGGAGCATAGATCACAGCAGTGGTGGAAGCAGGAGCAACGGATGCGCCAAGAACTTCAGTCTCCTCAGCCTTTACCGGAGCGTAGATAACTGCGGTAGTGGAAGCGGCAGGAGCTGCAGTAGATGCCTCAGCAACAGCGGTGTTATCGCTATTGACTGGAGCGTAGATCACAGAAGTGGTGGAAGCCGGAGCGACGGATGCGCCAAGGACTTCAGTCTCCTCAGTCTTAACCGGAGCATAGATGACTGCAGTAGTTGAAGCAGCGGGAGCTGCAACAGCAACCTCAGCCGGAGCAGCTTCAGTTTCGGTCGGAGCATAGATCACAGCAGTGGTAGATGCCGGAGCAGCGGTGGTTGCTTCAACAACAGCGGTATTGTCGCTGTTGACCGGAGCATAGATAACTGCAGTGGTGGAAGCAGCCGGAGCTGCGGTTGACTCAGCGGCAGCAACTTCCTCGGTAGCGACCGGAGCATAAATTACTGCGGTGGTGGAAGCAGGAGCTGCTGTAGATGCCTCAACAACAGCGGTGTTGTCGCTGTTTACCGGAGCATAGATCACAGCGGTAACTGGAGCAGTAGGAGCTGCGGTCGCAGTCTCACCTGCGGCACCATCTTCGGTAGAAGCCGGCGCATAGATCACTGCAGTAGCAGTAGCTTCCGGAGCGATGTAAGACGTCGTGGTTGCGGTCTCGCCTGCAGACTCCGTGGTCTGCTCAGCCTTGACCGGAGCATAAATAACTCTCTCGACGATGGCATCAGCATAAGCCGAAATGCTGGTGGCAACGAGAGATGCTGTAAGAACTACAGCAAAAAAAGATTTTTTCATAACAACATACCTCTTCTTTATGAAAGTGTACAAAAAACCAAACCTTATTATAAAGCTGTTTATGACATAATTTCAATATTATCATCGTCCCAAATTGGACTTTTTCAGGATTTTTTCGCATATATCAAGGACTTTTCCGCATTTGATATGGTTTACAAATCGCTTGCCAGCATTTTAGCGCGACAGTATAATGAAGTCCGGGTGAATCACATGGCAGACAACAGATATATCAAAGAAAAGTTCATCATTTTCCTCGGCGTGGTCGGGGTGTCTTTTTCCGGCATCTTCGCGAAGCTCTTTCACGCGCCGTCGATGTACATCGCGTTTTTGCGGCTGCTGATCCTGGTGGTCGTTATGGCGGTCCCGTTTGCGCGCGTCTGGTCCCGGGAGAAGTCACTGCTTACGCCGAAAACCCTTGTATGCTGCGCCGTCAGCGGACTGATGCTGACGCTGCATTTCGCGTCGTTTTTCGAAGCGGTCCGCCTGGCTTCGGTGGCGTCGGGGTCTCTTCTCATCAATACGTCCGTATTCTTTGTCCCGATGATCACGATCCCGTGTCTCGGTGAACGCCCCTCGGCGAAGGCCTGGTTCGGCATGATCCTGACCTTTATCGGCAGTGCAGTCGTCGCAATGGCGGACTCCGGCGGGGGTTCCAATGTGCTGCTCGGTGACGCGCTCGCTGTCTTCGGCGCGCTCTGCATGGCAGTTTACGTGATCATGGGCAGAGTCTGCCGCAGGACCATGTCGACGACATTTTATACGACGATCGTCTATTTCTTTGCCGCGCTCGCCACACTGATCATCGTCCTCGCTCAGGGCATCCCTCTTACAGGATATGAGCCGCTGGATTATGCCTGCGCCTTCGGCCTCGCGATCGTCAGCACACTGTTCGGTCATAGTGTTTTCAGTTGGGGACTCAAATATGTCTCGGCAGCCTACATTGCTACAATCAAACTCGCGGAACCGGTGGTTGCCGCCATCCTGGCGCTGATTATCTTCAGGGAAATGCCGGGCGCGCTCACGATCCTCGGCGGCGCCGTGATCATCATCGGCGTGGCCTGGACGGCAAAGTATACGGAGTGACATTTCATACCGGCGAATGGTGAAGTATTGGCATCGTCCGGTAACGCCGGAAGCATTGTCACAGCGGCACAAAAGAAATATAATAATATAAGAAGCGCAAACCACTTTGGATAACAGGATTTGGTAAAGGATAAAGATATGAAAACTGTCAAATTGTTCCACTTAAACGGTTGCCCGTACTGCAGGCAGGCTTTCCGCGCGCTCGATGAGCTGAAGAAGGAAAATGCTGCCTATGGCGAGGTGCCGATCAATATGTACGAGGAGTACGAGGACGCGGAAGTCGTGGCGAAACATGATTATTACTACGCGCCGACCATGTATATCGGCGACGATAAGATCTACGAGGCGCATCCGGGCGAGAGCTACGCCGAGTGCAAGGCGCAGGTAAAAAAGGTTCTCGATCAGGCGATGGTGTAAAGGTAACAGTTCATGAAGAAACTCTTCGCGAGTGATTTTGACAACACATTATATATAAGAAATGAAGGCATCCTCCCGAAGACGGCGGATGTGATCCGCAGGTTTCAGGAGGCGGGAAATATCTTCGGCATCTGCACGGGAAGACCGGTCAAAAGCCCCCGCCAGCATTACGAGGGAGTGCTGGATCCGGATTTTATTATCGGAAGCAGCGGCGGAGCCATCATTGACCGCGACGGAAAGACGCTCTTTGAACGGACGATGCCCTATGAGCTTGTCCGGAACCTGGAGCGGATGGGAAGGGAACGCTCGTTTGCCATGGCAGTCCATGCGGACGGACGATTCATCCTGATTGCGGAGGACGAGACGGCTTATGCGGGGATGGAGCGTATCGCATCCATCGAAACGGTGCGCGATCTTCCGATGCACGGGATCAGTTTCCTGACCGGAAGCCTGGAGGGAGCGAAGGCATTTGCAGATGAGATCCTTGCGGCGTACCCCGACCGGGTCTCCATCCATTTAAACCGCTCGGCGGTGGACGTGGCTGCTGCGGGCTGTTCCAAGGGCATCGCGCTCCGGAAGATCGCGGAGATCTTCGGGGCGGATCGGACCTACGGCATGGGCGACTCGTTAAATGACCTGCCGCTTGTTAAAAGCGCGGACGTCGGGTTCACATTTGCGGAAGCGCCGGAAGAGCTGAAGGCTGCGGCAAGGCATATCGTGGGCAATGCTGCCGATGCGTTTGACATCGCCTTGGAGGATCAATGATGAAAAAGGTTTACTTTGCGGGCTCGATCCGCGGCGGCAGGACAGACGCGGAGTTATATAAGCGTGTGATCTCGTACATCCAGCGGACGGACAGAGTCCTGACGAAGCATGTCGGAAGTCCGGAACTGAATGTACTTGAACAGGGCAAAGATCGTGACAAAGCGATCTACGAGCAGGATACGGGTTGGCTCAGGGAGTGTGATGTGGTCATCGCCGAGTGCACGAGTCCCTCACTTGGCGTGGGTTATGAACTTGCCTATGCGGAGGCGCACGGGAAGCCAGTCCACATCTTTTATGACCGGACCAAGACGCAGCTGTCCGCGATGCTGACAGGGGACGCTTACTTCCGGATCCATCCGTATGAGGCGGAAGAGGATATCTATCCGGAGCTTGATGTGATACTGCGTACATAGGTATTCGAAAGAATCATAAATTACAGTTGTATTTTTGAACCCAGCTAAGCCTTGTAGTACATAGGTAATCAATGATTTCATAGTTTTCAGTTGTATTTGAGCGTGAAAACGCCCGAAAAAATACATAGGTATTTTGAAAAATTTTCAAATTCAGTTGTATTCTACCGGACAGCAGGCAGCACGACCAAATATAAGTTGGTTTCAGGAGATTAATCAGGAGGTTAATATGAAGGTACTGGTTATTAACGGCAGTCCGCATGTGCACGGATGCACGGCGACAGCATTGGACGAAGTGATCCGTACGCTCAACGCGGAAGGAATCGAGACAGAACTCCTGCAGGTAGGAAAGGAAGCGATCCGCGGATGTACCGCCTGTCATTACTGCGAAAGCGGCAACGGCTGCGTCTTTAAGGATGACCTCGTCAATGAGGCAGCGAAGAAGTTTGAGGAGGCGGACGGTCTGCTTGTTGGAAGCCCGGTCTACTACGGCTCCCCGAACGGCACGCTCCTTTCGTTCCTTGACAGGCTGTTCTACAGCACAAACTTCTCCAAGCAGATGAAGGTCGGCGCGGCGGTCGTGTCCTGCAGACGAGGCGGCAACACGGCGTCCTTTGATGTACTCAACAAGTACTTTACCATCAGCGGCATGCCGGTTGCGACCAGCACCTACTGGAACATGGTCCATGGCTTCACCGCAGAGGATGTGAAAAAGGACCTTGAGGGTCTGCAGACTATGCGCAACTTAGGCTACAACATGGCGTTTTTGATCAAGGCGGTCGCAGACGCGAAGGCGCGCTATGGCATGCCCAGGGAGGAAGATGAGTTCTTCACCAGCTTCCCGGACGGGAAATGATGACGTTGTGACAGGATCTTCCTGTCAATGTCGTCTGCCCTAACGACTATGAACAGATTTTACAAACAGACATACGTATGTCTAGATGAAACAGTTATGGATGTAAATTTGTTTAGACGAAACAGTTATGAACGTTAATTTCGAATTCCTGAGCCCTGAGCCGATCGAAAATGTGATCACCTGTATGAATTACGAGATCGATAAGGTGGTCTATTTCGGGTATCATGAAACGATCGAACAGTTGAAGGCAGCTACGGAGAACTTCCTCGGCGCGTACTGCGGCGTGCAGAAAGCCGTGTTCCATGCGCTTCCGGATGACGACCTGGCGTCGGCGCTTCGTACGATGCGGCGTGAGATCGACTATGAAAAGGGCAGGAAGAATAAGATCTTCTTCGATGTAACCGGGGGCGAGAGCCTGATCCTCGTGGCGTTCGGTATGCTGGCGAAGGAGTACAGCCTTCCGCTGCATATGTATGATGTTATGGAGAACCGCCTGATCGGGCTGGATGACGGCTCGGGCCCTGCGAAAAACGCGATCGATACGTTGGTTCCCCGGCGTGAGTTCCGGATGGATCTGGATAAGTACATCGCCCTTCGCGGCGGCGTCATCAACTATTCCCTCCAAAAGGGCATGAAGGCGGAGGGAGCTGAGGAAAATGATGCCGACATCCGGAAGATCTGGAAGATCTCGGAGAAATACGAGCCGTACTGGAACGCTTTTTCGGAGTTTTTGCGCGGGTATTTCATCCCGGACGCCACACTCAAGAGCCACAGCCGCACGCTCCGTGTACTGGAGGGACTGTATACTTCAAACTCAGCACTCAACGAGATCACCAAGCTGAACGCTATCCTGAAGGACCTCGAGGCAGACGGCATTATCAGCGATCTGGTTCAGACCAAGGAGTACATCGAGTTCCGTTTTAAGAATGAAGTCATCAAGGACATCCTCTGGGACAGCGGCAGTATCTTTGAGCTGCATATATGGCAGGAAGAAAGAGATAGCAATGATGACTGCCGCGCAGGCGTTCACCTAGACTGGGACGGCATCATCCGCTGGCCGGAAGAAACCGACGTGCAGAACGAAATCGACGTAATTACCGTAAAAGGCAACAATGCCGTTTTCATTTCCTGTAAAGGCGGAAGATTAAGTCCCTCACAGACTCTCAGGGCGCTCTATGAGCTGAGCGTTGTTGCGGAACGTTTTGGCGGAAAGTACGCAAAGCGTGTTCTCGCAGTCCGCTGCGATATCGGCCGCACCTACACCGCGCGGGCGGAAGAGATGGGGATCGAAGTAAGGAAGTATTGATGCTGGTTAAGACCATGCACTGTGAAGCTGACAGTGCATGGTCTTATTTTTGTGTCAAAAAGTGCGTTATTACAGCACGATATTCATAATTAGTGTTTAACAAAGATTAAAACAAATTAAAACAATAAATCAATTAAAAATAATGTAATTAATTTACAAACAGTTTTCATTCATATCAACGAAATATCGTTAATAGTGTACAATTTATAATTAACATTCAAAATCTTTTGATTTTACGGACGTACGATAATTGTCGGAACAGATAACTGATAAAAAATTTCCGCTAAAATACAAAGGAAATCCACCGCGGCGGAAGACCTTTTTACGGACGTTTGGTATAATTTAGTCAGGTTCATATTCAAATAGTAAAGTCACTTCTTTTATCTCATTTTTCTCAACGATTCTATTGGTTCAGGGCTGTCGCTTTTCATGAATGCCGGAGATCCGTGTACGTCAGCAGCGCCCGCGGATCTTCCGGAAAGTTCATGTATTAATTCCAAAAATGAACGATTATGTTTCATTTGTAAGATATATGCAACTTGCAGTATGTTTTTTTTGTGCTATAATTGCACTAATATGTTGTTTTCGCTTTAATGGGCTAAACTGTTGTGGCGAGGACAGTTGACCTGATTTAGGATTGGCTGAAATGGACGAAGTGATAGACATTCACTGTCATGTGATACCGGGAGTGGATGACGGTTCATCCAGTATGGAGGAATCGGTCAGCCTTCTCAAAGCCGCATATCAGCAGGGTGTCCGTTCCGTGATCGCTACGCCGCACTATTCGCGTCGCTCACAAAACGTCGATAGGCATGCGCAGCAGGAACAACTGAGGACAGAACTGGAGCTTCGAGCACGGGCCGAGATCGACCCGGCTTTTCGTGTATACTTAGGTCAGGAAGCTTATTATCATGTGGATCTTCCGGAGAGGATCCGTGACGGTTTCGGCTGGCCGATGGCAGGAAGCCGGTATCTTTTGATCGAGTTTGATACGCGTTCTGACTATGAGACGATCTTCAGAGGACTCAGGAGCGTCCGGAACGAAGGCTATACGCCCATCCTCGCGCACATTGAGCGCTTTCCTTCGATCCGGCGAAAGGGCGGGATCGATGAGATCAGGAGTCTTGGCGTGAAGATGCAGATGAACTACGAAAGTCTCGAGGGATCCATCTTCAGCGGTGAGGTCCGCTGGTGCCGCGATCAGGTACGGAACGGCGTCGTCGATGTCATGGGAAGCGATATGCACAGGCTCGACTTCAGACCGCCCAACATTACCGGGGGACTCGGCTGGATGCGCAAGCACTTAAGCGAGGATGAGTTCCAAAGACTTACCCGGGATAACCCGATGAGGATCATACAGGATCAGGATCTTCTATAATAGTATTAGTATAAGGCAGGATACAGCGCATGGCTGACAATAAACCACAGACACTTCCACAGCAGACCGTAAATACGATGCGGAATAACGATGAGGTCGAGATCGACCTTCTCCAGCTGTTTTTTGAATTAAGAAAGCATTTCCTCAAGATACTGCTTGCGGCCATTATCGGCGGCGGCATCGCCGGCGCGTTCAGTAAGTTCGTAATCACGCCGCAGTTTCGGTCGACCGCGATGATGTACATCCTTTCGAAGGAGACCACGCTGACAAGCCTTGCGGACCTGCAGATCGGTTCACAGCTGACGAACGACTATAAGACCATTGTTACGAGCCGTCCGGTGCTGCAGAGCGTCGTTGACGAGCTGGGTCTCGATATGACTTACCGTGCGCTTGGCAATAAGGTCACGGTCAATAACCCCGCCAACACACGTATCATCACCATCACGGCTGAGGATCCGGACCCGCAGAGAGCGAAACAGATCGCGGACGCGGTCGCCAAAACTTCATCCGACTTCATCGGTGATATCATGGAGATGGTGCCTCCCAAGATGATTGAGTCCGGTGAGGTCGCGACGCAGAAGTCTTCGCCGAGCAATGGACGCAATGCGGCCATCGGCGCCATGATCGGCGCTTTGCTTGTGTGCGGCTGGGTCGTCATTAACATGCTTATGAACGATACCATCGTCACCACCGATGACGTCGCGAACTACCTCGGCGTTTCTGTCCTTGCTTCCGTCCCGACCAGAGCCGAGACGACCGAAGAGGAGAAGAACGAGAAAAACTTCGGACAGAGCAGGAAGAAGAGAAAGAGAAGGACACTTCCTTTCAGTAAGAATTGAGACTGACGCTAAGAGTATAACTGATAAAGGATCCCGTTCCATGAATGAGAGAAAAGTAAACCTTAAACGTAATATTAAAGAAGACTATGCCTACGATGAGGCGATCAAGACCCTTCGTACGAACCTGCAGTTTTGCGGAAGCAGCATCAAGGTGATCATGTTCACGAGCTCGCTTCCGGACGAAGGAAAGTCCGATATCTCCTTCAGCCTGGCGCTTTCGCTTGCGCAGATCGGCAAGAAGACCCTTGTGATCGACGCGGATATCCGTAAGTCGGTACTGGTCACGCGTTACAACGCCGGCCGTGAGATCTACGGACTGAGCCAGTACTTAAGCGGACAGCGGACTCTCGATGAGGTCATCTATGAGACCGGCAGAGACAGCCTCAACGTTATCTTTGCGGGCCCTTACAGTCCCAACCCGGCAGAGCTTCTCGAAGAAGAGCTCTTCACCAACCTCGTAAAGAAGGTCCGTGATGAGTACGACTATGTGATCATCGACACCCCGCCGATGGCGAGCCTGATCGACGGTGCCATCGTCGCGCGTAACTGCGACGGCGCGGTCATTGTTATTGAGAGCGGCGCGATCAGCTATCGTCTGGAGCAGAAGGTCAAGGAGCAGATCGAAAACGCGAACTGCCGTGTCCTTGGTGTCGTTCTGAATAAAGTAGATATCCGCAATGAAGCCTACTACGGAAAGTACGGTAAGTATGGCAAATACGGCAAGTACGGTAAGTACGGAAAGTATGATAAGTACGGCGGTTACGGCTATGGCCGTGAGCGCGCGGCCGGCAGACTCAGCGAGCAGGACAGTAAATCGATCAGCGTCGATTCAACCAAGAGCGCTGCCGAGCTGCTCAAAGAACAGGGCAATTCCGACCGCACCGGGATCGCTTTCGCAAGCGTCGATGATGAAGTAAATAAGAAGAGCGGAATCGCATTTGGTACAGATGTGGGCCCGGATGCCGGCGAAGCGGAAAAGTACCAGGGCGAAGGCGTTCCGTTTGATATGGACGCTGTAAACGAACTGCTTGAAAACGGAGTAAACGGGGCGGAAACCGCCGCCGTAACAAGGAGCGGAAAGCGTGCTTCTCACTCCGGATTCGGCAAAAAGACGGACAGCACCGAATCGTAAGGAACTGCAGGCGGGCTATACCGATATGAGTTCAAATCGTGAAAAACGGGAACGGCGCAACGCCAACATCAAGCGGACCGCGGTCAGCATCGTGATGTTCAGTCTGGTGGCGGGCGGCGTCATTACCTACAGTATGTATCAGCAGCGGAAAGCGACGGAGGCGCAGATCTACGAACGTAACGCCGAAGGCGGAGAAGCTGCGGGGTACGAATATATCAGCGAGGCACAGCCGGAGACCATGGCGCGCCGCGATCCCGATGAGACATTTAAGTATTATCTCAAGTTCCGGGATGAGTGGCAGCTCCAGGAGGACGGCACGGTCATCTATCGGGATAAGCATTACCGCCGCGCAAGCTATATCAAGGCGACGCTGGCGGTGGGCGTAGACCGAAGTGACGGTCTCGGCGAGGGCGTCGACGTTTTCCACAGCGGTCAGAACGATGTGGACCTCGTGATCGCCCAGGATACGACGCGCAACACGATCCGGATCCTGATGCTTCCGAGAAACGCCATCGTCGAGATGGGGATCTCGGATGACAACGGAAAGTGGACCGGCAAGGATTATGACCAGCTCTGCCTGGCCTATGCCTACGGGGACGGCGGCGAAACAAGCGTTCAGAATACGGTGGACGCGGTCAGCTGGATGCTCCTCGGAATGCAGCCGGATCACTACGCGGTCACGGATATGGGCATCCTGAACCGTGTCAATGACGCTGTCGGCGGCGTGACGGTCACCATCCCTAACGACGAACTGGTCAAAGTGGATCCGACCTGGACAAAGGGTTCGGTCATCACGCTTCAGGGAGATGAGGCGGAGCGTTTCATCCGCTACCGCGATACGGGCGCAGACAACACCGCCCTTTACCGTATGCAGCAGCACAGCGCCTACATGCTCGGGTTTTATGATACCCTGCAGGCAAAGGCACGCGTCAACAGCGGCATCGTTACGGATCTTTATGATCTCGTGCAAAATGACATGCTGACGGATCTTCAGAAGGATGAGTTCCTGAAGCTGGTCCTGGACGCGGTCAGCACCGGCACCTTAAGCGCCGAGGATATTACGACGCTTCCCGGCGTGGCGATCGCTGCCGATGAAAACTATGAGTGGGACAGAGTCTTTGTGGATTATAACAGCGCGATCCCGGTGATCCTCGATATGTTTTACAGAGAGATCTGATCCCCGGATCATTTACCGCAATAACCGGCGAAAGCCGTTTATTGATATATATGTACATATATATAACTTTTTGAGAAAGGAGGAACAACCGATGAGAAACATTCTTAAGGGAGCAGCAGTTGTTATGCTCGTTGCAGCAGTCGCTGTCAGCAGCTTTGCAGCAAGCAGCCCGGCTAGAAAGAAGACCGCGGAGACCACCGGAGGTGGAAGCAGCAGCGGCGGAAGCGTAGCAGTAGCTACCGTTTCTACCAGCAGCACCGGCGCTCCGATCCAGAACCCTGTCACGCAGGCAGTCAGCCCCGTTGCTGGCGGCGGTGCAGTTGACGGAAACTGGACCCAGGTCAACGGACAGTGGAGATTCAACGCTAACGGACATCAGTACGCTGGCGAGTGGGTCAACGCTTCCAACCCGTATGCAGGTGGCGTGAACCAGTGGTTCTACTTTGACGCTGCAGGCAACATGGTGACCGGATGGCAGTGGATCCTTGGCGCTGATGGCCAGTACTACTGCTATTACTTCAACCCTGTATCCAATGGTTCCAAGGGCATGGCTCAGTTCGGCGGTGTTACACCGGACGGCTGGGATGTCAATGGATTTGGCCAGTGGCAGGTATCCGGCGTAGCTCAGACCAGATAATCATTATCTGCGCCTGAATGTGATGATCCGTGATGACACCCTGGGGCGCTCCGCGGATGATCACGGCGAAGCTGAAACAAAGGGGCCAACGGACCGGTTCGCCGGCCCGCGCCCCATTTGTGTCTAATTTACCATATATATTACAAGTAACATTATGTATTGACACTTGTTATAACCATGGCAATGCAGGCACGACATTCAAACTTTGAAACCAGCGGCAACTGAAATGAGCAACACAGAACTCAAGCAGAGCGGACATTTTCATATCGAGCACTGGCACACCATCGCGGCGCTCCTCATCGTTTATGATGTAGTGGCTGTCAACATGGCGTATTTTTTGGCGCTCTGGTTCAGGTTCGACTGCCGGTTCAGCCGGATCGATACGGTCTACCTCGAGTCGTGGAAGGCCTTCGTACCGGTATATACCGTGTTCTGTATCGTTATTTTCTTTGCCTTAAAGCTATATAAAAGCATCTGGCGTTTCGCCAGTTACAACGAGCTTCTGCGTGTCTGCGCGGCATCGGCTGTAACGGCCGCCTTCCATACTGTCGCGATCACTCTGATGCTGCACCGCATGCCGATCAGCTATTACATGATGGGCGCCATGTTCCAGTTCATGATGGTTCTCGGCATACGCTTTTCCTACCGCCTCGTCAAGATCGCGAGCAATTTAAGCGTTAAGCGTCGTCTTGATGAGAGCGCGGGCAGGGTCATGCTGATCGGCGCGGGCTCCGCGGGCCAGATGATCCTACGGGACATCAACCGCTCCGTGGAAGTCAAGGACCGCGTTATCTGCATTATTGATGACAACCCCAACAAATGGAACCGCGATATCGACGGCGTCCCGGTCGTCGGCGGAAGAGAGGATATCCTTCACGCGGTCGAAAAGTATAACATCAATAAGATCTTTGTCGCGATCCCGAGCGCGAGCGCGGAGAACAAGCGCGATATACTGAATATCTGCAAGGAAACGAACTGTGACTTGAAGATCCTTCCGGGCATGTACCAGTTTGTTCTCGGAGATGTCTCGGTCAGCGCGCTGAAAAACGTCTCCGTGGATGACCTGCTCGGTCGTGAGCCGATCAAAGCCAACCTTGACGAGGTCTATCAGTACATTACCGGCAAGGTGGTGCTGGTCACAGGCGGCGGCGGTTCGATCGGTTCGGAGCTTTGCCGTCAGATCGCGGGTCATAACCCCAAGCAGCTCATTATTTTCGATATCTATGAGAACAATGCCTATGATATCCAGTTTGAGCTCCGGCAAAAGTATCCGGATCTGAACCTGCTTGTTCTGATCGGTTCAGTCAGGGACAGCCGTAAGATGTTCGATCTTTTTGAAAAGTATCATCCCAACATCGTTTACCATGCGGCGGCGCATAAGCATGTCCCGCTGATGGAAGACAGCCCTTGCGAGGCGATCAAGAACAATGCCATTGGCACCTACAAGACGGCCTATGCCGCCATGGTGCACGGGTGCGAGCGTTTCGTCCTTGTCTCCACGGACAAGGCGGTCAACCCGACCAACATCATGGGCGCGTCCAAGCGTCTGTGCGAGATGATCATCCAGAGCTTTGACCATAAGATCAAGGAAGGCAAGGCCAACGAGATCCCGCAGATCTATACGCACGTCGGAGAGCAGACGGCAGACAAGACCGGCGACGGTGAAGTATTTAAGAACGTAAAGACTGAGTTTGTAGCGGTGCGATTCGGCAATGTCTTAGGGTCAAACGGATCCGTCATTCCGCTGTTTAAAAAGCAGATCGAAGCGGGCGGGCCGGTGACCGTCACCCATCCCGACATTATCCGCTACTTCATGACGATCCCGGAGGCGGTCAGCCTGGTCATGCTGGCGGGTACCTACGCGGACGGCGGACAGATCTTTGTCCTCGATATGGGAAGCCCGGTCAAGATCGATACGCTCGCGCGCAACCTGATCCGCTTAAGCGGCTTACGGCCAGATGTTGACATCAAGGTCGAGTACACGGGCCTTCGCCCGGGCGAGAAGCTCTACGAGGAGAAGCTCATGGCGGAAGAGGGACTTAAGAAGACGGACAACGATCTCATCCATATCGGTTGCCCGATCCCCTTTGATACCGATACCTTCTTTAAGCAGCTGCGCCTTCTGATGCGCCTTGCGTATGCCAACAAAGAGACCGACATGAAACGGCTCGTGCAGGAGATGGTCTCGACCTATCACCCGGAGCACCCGGTGTAAGCCGAACGTCACATCAATCATAAGAGTTATCATATAGTTATAAATTACTGAATCCCCTTCTGCAGACATCAGTGTCCGCGGAAAGGGATTTTTCTTTTTTTCTGCTTGCTCCCGTCTTCTTTTGTCTTATGTGATCTTACATCTTGGTTTCTTTCTCCAAGTAGTGTAAAATTATCATGAATATGTATGTGAAAAACCGGGAAGAGATGGCAGTAAAGGAAAATGATGGATCGAAGGATTGTTCTGAATACAGTTAAAAACATGCGTGACCTGGGCGGGATCGCAATGAAGGATTCCCGCATGATCATTCGGCCGGGCATGCTCTATCGGTCCGCATTTTTGTACCAGGCTTCACCTGCGGATCTTGCCGAGATGCGGGACGAACTGCATATCCGTAAGGTCGTGGACTTAAGGACTGATCAGGAAGTCGCCAAGATGCCGGATGAAGGCGCGGACGGCATCGTCTATACGCACCGTCCGCTTTTAAATGAGAGCATGATGGGGATCACGCATGAGATCCGCCTCGAGTCGGAAAACCGCAGTGTGATGCTACCCGACATGCAGGATATGTACCGGCAGATCGTGACAGATAAAACGGCGCAGCGAAACCTCGGAAGGGCAGTCTCCGAGATCATGACGCATGATTATGATCAGGGAGGCGTCGTCTGGCACTGTACGGAAGGAAAGGACCGCTGCGGCATTACCTCTGCTGTCGTATTGATGACCCTCGGAGCGGACCGGGATACGGTTATGCGCGATTATCTCATCACCAACGAGACCAACGCCGCGAAGGCGGAAGGTTATTACCGGTACATACTGTCAAAGGGTGAAGAGGAGCGGATCGCTGCTTTTGTGCGCGACGCGTTCCTTGCGAAGGAAGAATATCTTAACGCTGCGCTTGACGCGATCTTTGCGGCGTTTGGAAATATGGAGGAATACGCTGAGGCAGCGCTCGGCATCCAGGAGAAGGTACTTCAAAGGTTCCGTGAAACGGTGCTGACAAAGGCAGACCCGTCTTAAGCTGAATGTCAGGAGGTTTTATTTATGACAGGCAGGAATTTTGAACTGAATGAGCAGACCCTTTCGATCATCGAGGAGATCGGCGGACATATGCCCGGAGGTTTCTTCATTTACAAAGCGGAAGCTCCCGGCGAACTGATCTACGCGAATAAGGCGGTCTTTGACATCTATGGCTGCGCCGGCGCGGAGGAATTCAAAGCGCTGACGGGGTATACCTTCAAGGGCATGGTGCACCCGGACGATTACGACAGTATTGACAGCTCGATCCTTCAGCAGATCAATGAGAGCGAGGAGCAGATGGACTATGCCGAGTACCGCATCATCCGGAAGGACGGCGCGGTACGCTGGGTGGATGACTACGGTCATTATGCCGAGACCAAAGCATACGGCGGGATCTATACCGTCTTTATCTCTGATATCACGGAGAAAAAGGAACAGGTGGAATCGGGCAATGCTGTCCGTGACGCCGTCATTGCCTCCCTGACCAATGCCTACAATACTGTCTGGCTGATCAATGATGTGGAGACGGAGAGCTGTTCACTCTATCATACGGATATGGATGAAGCGCATACGGAGGCAATCAAAAACGCCCTGAGCCATGCGCGCTACACGGATACCAAGACGGAGTACTGCAATACAATGGTCGCGGAGGAAGACCGTGAGCGCATGCAGATCCAGATCGGGCTTTCCTATATCCTGGAGCAGTTCCGGGACAAGGATGCGTTTTCGGTCAATTTCATCCGGGCATTGAAGTCCGGTCCGCGGCACTACCGCATCAATTTCGGCAAGGTCTGTATGCCGGGAGGCAAGACCGGCGTGATGATGGGCTTTAAGGACGTAGAGGACGAGTTTATAGCAGAGCGCGAGATTCAGGCGGAGCTTGCGGAGGGCCGCAGAGCCGGAGCCGAAAACCTGCGCCTGATGGAAGAAGTCCAGGCTGCCGCGAAGCTGGCGGATCTGATGGCATCTGTTACGTCAATGCTGACAAATATGCCGGCCATGAGCTTTACAAAAGATGTCAGTACCGGCAGATACCTTGCCTGCAACCAGGCCTTCGCGGAGTACGCGCATAAGAAGAGTCCGGAAGAGGTCGTCGGGCTCACGGATCATGAGATCTTTGATAAAGACACGGCGGATCACTTCGTCGAGGATGACCGCAAGGCGGTGACCATGGACGGTGCATATATCTTCTTTGAAGATGTGCCGGATGCTGCCGGTACGACGATCCATAACCTTCAGACTACCAAGACCAAGTTCCGTGACCCGGAGGGACGGCTTTGCCTCCTCGGCATGTGCGTCGACGTCACCGAGATGACGCGCATCAAGACCGCGGAAGCGACCGCGCTCGCAAAGCAGCAGGAGCTTGAAGAAAAGCTTGCCCTCCAGGAGGAGCTTCTGGAACAGGAGAAGCGCCGCGAGGAGCTTGACAGCATGATCACTGCGATGGCGTCGGATTACCGCAGCGTCTATCATGTGGATCTTGACAATGATAATGCGGTCTGCTACCGGTCCGATCCGGAAGACAGCGACGCGATCCCGGAAGGGGAGCATTTCCCGTATTATAAGGTGTTTTCGGATTATTGCGAGCGGCATGTGGATGAGGAGTATAAGGAAGGCTTCATGCGCTTCATTGATCCGGACAATATCCGCAAAGAGCTGGGCACACAGTCGATCATCGCCTACCGGTATCTTGCGCGCCGTGATGGCAAAGAATACTATGAAATGCTGCGCATGGCCGGCGTACGTCACCCGAAGGACCGTGATGATCATATTGTACACGCGGCGGGCGTCGGCTTTACCGTCATCGACGCGGAGATGCGCGAGTCCATGGCGAAAAACCATGCGTTAAGGGAGGCGCTTGCGGCAGCGGAGGACGCGAACCGGGCAAAGACTGCTTTCCTTTCGAATATGTCCCATGAGATCCGCACCCCGATGAACGCAATCATCGGACTCGACAACATTGCCCTCGCTGATCCGGAGATCTCCGATACGACCCGGGAACAGCTCGAAAAGATCGGAACCTCCGCGCACCACCTGCTGGGGATCATCAACGACATTCTGGATATGTCGAGGATCGAGTCCGGGCGTATGGTCATCAAAAACGAGGAATTCTCCTTTGTTAAGGCGCTCGAGCAGGTCAATACGATCATCAGCGGCCAGTGCCGGGATAAGGGCCTGAACTATGAATGCCGCATAAAGGGCAATATCGACGACTATTATATCGGTGACGATATGAAGCTCCGTCAGATCATGATCAACATCCTCGGAAATGCTGTCAAGTTTACCCCGGAGGGCGGCTCCGTGACCTTTATCGTCGAAGAAGCGGCCAGGTTTAACTGTAAATCCACCCTGCGCTTCATCATCAGCGACACCGGCATCGGCATGAGTAAGGAATATCTGCCGAGGCTGTTTGAACCCTTCACGCAGGAAGACTCGTCCAATACGAGCCGGTACGGAAGCACGGGCCTCGGTATGCCGATCACAAAGAGTATCGTTGAACTCATGAACGGCACGATCGAGGTGGAGAGCGAAAAGGGTAAGGGGTCGACATTTACCGTGACCGTGACCCTGACGGATTCCGAGCGGGAGCCCGGTCTTATGGATGAAGAAGGCATGCCGCATCCGCACGAGATGTGCGTGCTGGTCATAGACGATGATCCCATCGCCTGCGAACATGCGCAGATCATCCTGGGCCAGGTCGGCGTATCCTGTGAGAAGGCACTTTCCGGCCGTGAAGGCATCAGCATGGTGAAGCTCAGACATGCAAGACGTGATCCTTATAACCTGATCCTTGTCGACTGGAAGATGCCGGAGATGGACGGCGTTGAGACGACCCGTGCGATCCGGGAAGAGGTCGGTCACGAGACGCCGATCATTATCCTGACCTCCTACAGCTGGGAAGACATCGTGGATGAAGCGAGAGAGGCAGGCGTTGACACCTTTGTATCAAAGCCGCTTTTCGCGGGCACCGTCATGGATGAGTTCCGCGAGGCGTTCAAGCGCAAGAACGCGGACCTGGTTCGCGCGACCGCGGATCTTGCCGGAAAGCGGATCCTGCTTGCGGAGGACGTGGATGTCAATGCTGAGATCATGATGATGGTTCTTTCCATGCGGGAGATGAATGCCGAACTTGCAGTGAACGGACAGATCGCCGTCGATATGTTTAAGACGCATGAACCGGGTTATTATGACGCGATCCTAATGGATGTGCGTATGCCGGTCATGGACGGCCTGGAAGCGACCCGCGCGATCCGCGCTCTGGACCGGGAGGACGCAAAGCAGATCCCGATCATTGCGCTGACTGCCAATGCCTTCGATGAGGATGTACAGCGCAGCATGCAGGCCGGTCTCAACGCGCATTTAAGCAAGCCGGTGGAGCCGGAGTCTCTATTTGAAACGCTGGAGAGCCTGATCCGGTGCTGAACCGCTTGCAATCACACTTTGAATGAATTAAAATAGACAGGATTGTATATATTATACAAGATAAAACATCGCCGTCTTCGGGAGGATGACGGCGGGTGTTAGCGCCAGGACCGTAATGGGTTGACGAGGTATGGCAGTTATCGAAAGACTCGGCGGATGCTGCCACGGCCGTGATCCCGGGATCACAGGTGGGCCGTAAGAGAGAAAGCAAAAAGCAGAATCAACACTGTAACAGAGGTTCTCTCATCACTGATGACAAGGG
>JAFTBX010000020.1 GCA_017455005.1 Lachnospiraceae bacterium
CCCTGTTCCGCGACAACTCCACCCGTACCCGTTTCTCTTTCGCAAGCGCCTGCAACCTGCTGGGCCTTGAGGTCCAGGACCTCGATGAGAAGAAGAGTCAGATCGCGCACGGCGAGACCGTCCGTGAGACCGCGAACATGATCTCCTTCATGGCAGACGTCATCGGTATCCGCGATGATATGTACATCGGCAAGGGCAACAAATACATGCATGAAGTCGTTGACGCTGTGACCGAAGGCAACAAGGACGGCGTTCTGGAGCAGAAGCCGACCCTCGTCAATCTCCAGTGCGACATCGACCATCCGACCCAGTGTATGGCAGATATGGATCACATCATCCATGAGTTCGGCGGCGTAGAGAACCTGAAGGGCAAGAAGGTCGTTATGAGCTGGGCTTACAGCCCGAGCTACGGCAAGCCTCTCTCCGTTCCGCAGGGCGTCATCGGCCTGATGACCCGCTTCGGTATGGACGTCGTGCTGGCTCATCCGGAAGGATATGAGGTCATGCCGGAGGTCGAGGAAGTCGCGAAGAAGAACGCGGCAGCAAGCGGCGGCTCCTTCACCAAGACCAACAACATGGCAGAGGCATTCAAGGACGCGGATATCGTATATCCGAAGAGCTGGGCTCCGTTCGCAGCCATGGAGAAGAGAACCGATCTTTACGCAAAGGGCGACCAGGCCGGCATCGACGCACTCGAGAAGGAACTGCTCGCACAGAACGCGGAGCATAAGGACTGGTGCTGCACCGAGGAACTGATGGCTACCACGAAGAATGGCAAGGCTCTGTACCTGCACTGCCTGCCGGCAGACATCAACGATGTCAGCTGCAAGGACGGCGAGGTCGAGGCAAGCGTATTTGACCGCTATCGTACCCCGCTCTACAAGGAAGCTTCCTATAAGCCCTACATCATTGCGGCAATGATCTTCCTTGCAAAGGTTCAGGATCCGCAGGCTACCCTGAAGGCACTTGAGGAAAGAGCAGCAGCCCGTCACTTCCAGAAATAAGAGCTTGAAGTAAACAGCAGTAAGGAGAGCAATTATGGGCAAGAGAATCGTTATCGCCCTGGGCGGCAACGCCCTCGGCAACAACCTGCCGGAGCAGATGGCAGCGGTCAAGACTACGGCAAAAGCAATCGTGGATCTGATCGAACAGGGCCATGAGGTCGTGATCGCGCACGGCAACGGACCCCAGGTCGGCATGATCCAGAACGCCATGACCGAGCTGACCCGTTCCAATCCGGAAAAGTATATTCCCTGCCCGCTCTCGGTCTGCGTGGCTATGAGCCAGGGATATATCGGATATGATCTCCAGAACGCGCTCCGTGAGGAGATGCTCGACCGCGGAATCGACAGAGGCGTCGCGACCGTTCTGACCCAGGTCGAGGTGGATCCGGCGGATCCGGCATTCGCGCATCCGACCAAGCCGATCGGCGCCTTCATGACAAAGGAAGAGGCCGACAAGCTCGTAAAGGAAAGGGACTATCAGGTTGTGGAAGACGCTGGCCGCGGTTACAGAAGAGTTGTGGCCAGCCCCAAGCCGGTCTCCATCATTGAGATCGATACCATCCGTTCCCTGGTTGAAACGAACCATATCGTCATCGCCTGCGGAGGCGGCGGCATCCCGGTCTTCAAGACCGAGGGCCACCACTTAAAGGGCGCGGCAGCCGTCATCGACAAGGATTTTGCTGCGGCAACCCTTGCGGAAGAAATGGACGCGGATTTCCTGGTCATCCTGACCGCAGTGGAGAAGGTCGCGATCCGTTTCGGCAAGCCGGATCAGCAGAATCTGAGCGAGTTGACACCGGATATGGCAGCGGGGTATATTGAAGCGGGAGAGTTTGCGCCCGGTTCCATGCTGCCGAAGGTACAGGCGGCGCTGAAGTTCGCGCAGTCAGGCGTGGGCCGCAGCGCGCTGATCACACTGCTTGAGAAGGCAAAGGACGGTATCGAAGGACGCACGGGCACCCTGATCCGCGGATGATCCCCCCCCCAAAAAAAAGCAGACAGCAATTCAGGTCATTTAACATCCTTTCAAAGAATCCATAGCACGGTTAAGCTGGCTGCGTATTAACGGCCGGCTTTCCGTGTTTTATCAATATGAGTTGAGGTGGATACGATATGAAGATCATTAAAAACGGTATCCTTGTGACTCCTGAGGGAGAAAAAAAGGCGGACATCGGGTTTGATCTCGGAAAGATCCTGAGGATCGGCGAGCTGAAACCTACCGAGTATGATGAGGTATATGACGCGACCGGCTGCTATGTCTTTCCGGGCTTTATCGACCAGCATACCCATCTGCAGATGAACACCGGCACGGCATGGACCGCGGATGACTTTGAAAGCGGCACAAGAGCCGCGGTCTCCGGCGGTACGACCTGCATCGTGGACTTTGCCACGCAGGACCGCGGGGACACACTGAAGACGGCGCTCGGTACCTGGATGAAAAACGCAGAAGGCGTAAGCCGCTGCAACTATGCTTTCCATATGGCAGTGACGGACTGGAACGAAGAGACGAAAGCGGAGATCGAGGATATGATCGAAGAAGGCGTCTGCAGCTTCAAGGTCTACATGGCCTATGACAACCTGCGTCTTGAAGATGCGGAGCTTTTGAAGGTATTAAAGCGCCTTGCACAGGACAACGCGATCTGCGGCTGCCACTGTGAAAACGGGCCGCTGATCTCGGATCTTCAGAAGGCAGAGATTGCGGCGGGGCACACAGGCCCTGCGGCACATCCCATAAGCCGGCCCGCGGAAGCGGAGGCAGAGGCGGTCAATCGTTTTGCCTACCTGGGAGAGCTTGCCGGTGCGCCGATCTATGTGGTGCATTTAAGTTCGAAGCTGGGACTGGAAGAGGTCCGGGCGGCAAGACGCCGCGGCCAGACGGTCTATGCGGAGACCTGCCCGCAGTATCTGATTCTGGACGACAGCCGTTACGATGGGGCAGATCGCGAAAAGAGCCTTCGGGGAGAGGACTTTGAAGGCGCAAAGTACGTCATGAGCCCGCCGCTTCGGAAGCCCTCTGACGTAAAGGCACTCAGGGACGCTGTGCTCGCGGGAGAGATCGACGCGGTCGCGACGGACCACTGCAGCTTCCGTTTTGACACGCAGAAGGTGCTTGGCCGGGATGATTTCCGGAAGATCCCGAACGGCGCCCCCGGCATTGAACACCGCCCGGCGCTGATGATGACATCCTTCGCGGAAATCTTAAGCATGCCGGAGCTGAACCGGCTGCTCTCGGAAGGCCCTGCCCGCCTGATGGGCATGTACCCGAGAAAGGGCGCGCTCATGGAAGGATCGGACGCGGATATCACGGTATGGGATCCGGAAGTAAAATGGACGATCCGCGCGGAAAAACAGCAGCAGAATGTAGATTATACGCCCTATGAGGGGATGGAAATGCAGGGACAGGCTGCGATGGTCTTTGTAAACGGTAATCTGGCTGCACAGTACGGGAGACCCCTGGACGGGATCTACGGCTGCTATGTTGCGAGAAGCCGTAAATAAGAGGAAGAGAAGTTTGGAAATAGAGGCTTTGAAAAACATCACAGGGTCCGGACAGGACGAAAGCGGCGTGCCGCAGGACTCCCGGGTCTGGTACCGCCCGCTGGTCGGCTGTGTCGTCATGGCCTCCGGCGCATCGAGGAGATTCGGAGGCGGCCGCAACAAGCTCCTTGAGGAGATCGGTGGCAAGGCCATGGTGCTTAGGACTGCGGACGTGCTTTCGGCGGCAGGACTTGATCCTTTGATCGTGACGCGCTCGAAGGACGTATGTGCTGCGGCAGGCGGCACCTATGGATGCCTTCTTCACGCGGAACCGGAGAAAAGCGCGACGATCCGCAACGGCTTAAGCCTTCTTCAGGAAAGATATGAAAAAAGCGGCTTATCCATGGCGGGGTGTCTCTTCATCCCCGGTGATCAGCCGCTCGTAAGGAATGAGAGCATCTGTCGGATACTGGCAGCATTTACAGCGGATCCGGGCGCCGTCGTGCGCCTGGGGTACGGCGGACGCGGACGAAGTCCCGTGATCTTTCCCGCGCCGATGTTTCCGGAGCTGATGAAGCTCACGGGGGAACAGGGCGGAAGCGCGCTCCTGGCGCCTTCTCCCATTGCGTTGGATCTTTCCGCAAAAAGATCCTGCGGCCTGACGGAAGGGACGGAGAAACCGCCTGCCGTCTGCAGCAGGATCATTGTGACCGAAGCGGAAGATGCTTCGGAACTTATGGATGCTGATACACCTGAGGAACTGGAAAAGATCCGGATGATCTTTCGGTGAAAGGAGGAGTTGCGTCGGTAAAGCAGTGAAAAGCTTATTCGTGATGCAGCATCCAGTAATCAATAAATATACGTGTAAGATGGGTCTCTTCGGAAGTGAAGAGCAGATAAGGCTCGGTGGTATGAACAACTGCCGTGCCTTTTTTTTCGTCGGCGTACAACTGGACATTGGCCGGAATCAGGCCGCACTTATCGAAATGGTAGGTGTAAGATGAAAGGTCTTTGGGGAGTTCCGAAAGGCTTTTAAGCGGCGTGATCTTTGCAAGCGGCCGGCACAGACTGAGAAGATCGTTAAACTCATGTTCAAAGGCACTGAGCGCCTCAGAGTCCCGGGTAAACATGCAGAGAGCCTCGCTGACACGCGGTCCGATCGAGTTGGATGTCAATGCTGCCTGCCCCGGAATGACCATGAGGGACCGGTGGAAAATGCCGTCGCGCGTGCGCGGACAGTACCAGGGATCGACGCGGCCGGTGATATAAAGGGGGATCCAGCGCTCAATGGCGCCGAGGAGTTCCCCATAATCCCGCGACA
This sequence comes from Lachnospiraceae bacterium, assembly GCA_017455005.1. Classification (GTDB taxonomy): domain Bacteria; phylum Bacillota; class Clostridia; order Lachnospirales; family Lachnospiraceae; genus Avilachnospira. Next base: position 4,804 of record JAFTBX010000020.1, read on the forward strand.
CCGTATGAATGATACGGATCTTTCCGCCGTCACGCAGGTACCTGGCCAGAAGCGCGTACCATCTGGATGAGAAGAAGTGATCCTCACTGGCCCAGTCGAGCCCTTCATCCGTATGGCAGAGCATCGTATCGGCGTTCTTTGCCATGACGACGCGTTTCGTCATCTCAAGGATGGCCTCCCGTTTGCCGGCATTGCCATAATAGAAGGTGACGTTGGCGTTCTCCGTGCCCATCTCCGATAGATCGCCTTCTTCAAGAGAACCCGCAACCGGATAATAAACGGTCGGATCCAGGCTGGTTGTTTTGGACAGACGGTCCAGAAAGCGGCTGACATTGTCATTAAACGAGGGATTGCCTTCCTCTTCATCCAGCCATGCGCTCAAAATAACGGCAGCAGTATCGGTTTCTTCCGGCCATTGCTTTCCTTCGAGGATCTTATCTGAGAGACTTTGTTTCTGATAGTCTTCTGTGATGCGCCTTGCGAAATACCGGGCTGCGGGATCGATGAAGGGATGATGGAGTGGAAGGCCGCGTTTGCCGGAACGCATCCGGCTGATGTATGAAGGGTCAAAGTTCAATGCCTTCGCCAGCTCGGCGTTTCTGGTGTTTGTCAGTTTCATGATATAATCTAATCTTTCGGCGAGCATATGGTAGCCTCCCTTTCGCTTAGAGAAAAATCACAAAAACTGCTTCTCCTGTAAAGATTGTACTTGATTTTGTACAATATTTCACAATAAAACCACTTTTAGTGCAAAAAAAACACAGAAAAAACAAACCGTTAACAAAATGAACAAAACCATTATCACGATTTGATGATATTTTATTTTCACAACACTTAAAAGTGTGTATAATCATAAGGAATCAAAATTAATTTCAATACCCAAGCATTTCCTTTTCATTCAAACGGAGGATTATATGAAACTGTTACACACCAAGCTTCCTGACTTCATGAAAAAGATGTACGTCGCGGCGACGGCCAAGTATCCGGAAAAGACGATCCAGATCCGCGGCCTCGAGAACCTGCATAACGCCAAGATGCAGTCGCTTCGCACCGGCCGTATCGAGAAGGCTGTCGAGGAGATGGCAGAGCGCGAGGACGTGGCGTCGATCGATTTCGTCGTGCTTCCGCGCGTGCCGGAAACCATGCACACCGTAGCGGTCAAGGGCCTCGACTCTGAAGGCAATGTCAAGAAGGTCGTCCTGGAAGTGATCAACATCCTGCACCCGACGGAGGAGATCGAGTTCGGGGACTGCACGGATATCGAAGACCACCGTCCGCCGATCGGACTGCACTGATGAAAGGGAGGACTGAACATGAAATATAAGATGTTTCCGGAAGGAAAGATAGAAGATAAGATGATCCCGGTCAATGTCATCTTCATGAACGTGAAGGACATCGCGGCAGCGGGGATGACGCAGGACGAGGCGATCCATGAGGTGGCAAAGCGCCACATGGAGCCGACGGCGATCAACATTTTTGATATGGATGCCTGCACGACGACGAGCGACGGACTGTGCATCGAAGGCGCGATCGTCCGCATGGGCGCTTCCGACAGGGGAAGAGTCAACCCGGACTTCGGCATCCTCCCGATGTATGAGTTCAGCTTTGATGAGAAGATGCTCGAGACCGAGCGTCACCTAATCCAGTGGAAGAAGCTGTTCCCGGAAAGAAAGCTGTTCCGTGGACCGGACCCGTCGAAGAAGATCATCCCGATCCATAACGTCGTCATCAGCGGAAGAGCGTCCAACAACAACTCCGCGACGGAGATGATGAACATCGTCACCATGGACGAAGTTCTGTACCCGATCATCGGACAGCTCGAGAGCCAGAGAGACGGAGAACTCCTTGTCGGCTGGACCGGCGAGACCATGTCCGTCGGTATCGGCATGACCGTAGCCGAGCAGTTCGGCCGCGTATTCCCGCATCCGCAGTTTAAGGCAGGCGAGACCGCGCACAACTCCGGCCCGTACGCAAAGACCCTGAAGCAGTGGATCCCGTGTATCGTCGCTGCGAAGCAGACGATGGCAAAGTACATCATCCGCGCGCTTGACTGCGGCTGCGTACCGGGTCTCGATATCGGCTGTTCACCGCTGAACCTGGCGGTCGCAAGGGCACTTGGAAGAGAGATCGCTTTCGACAACATCGCGGAGTCCTCATGGGCAGAGCTTGAGTCCGTCGGCATTACGAGGGAGTGGGCAGAGCAGTCACTGAACTTAAGCCCCGAAGAGGTGATCGAGCGGGCTGACGAGCTGCTTCCTGGTGTCGAGGACGCAAAGAAGTACAAGGCACATGAACTGATTCAGGAGTACTAACTGTAATCAAGAACTGATTCGGGAGTATGCGCTGTAAGAAAGTACATGCCCGGAGTGTCCCGCTGCGGCAGGAGGCTTCGGGCATTTCTGTAATGGTACGAGGCTTTGAACCGTGAGATCACAGTCACGGACAGGTAAGATCGGCCATGGAATAGGAGCAGATATGCAGACAGGTTTATTTACCGGCGAGACCGTTTATCCCGTACTGTACCGTGTGCGTCAGCACATGGAGGAGCGGGAGATCGCGGATATCCCGGCAGAAGTGACGAAAGAACTGGATTCCCTGGACTTAAAGTCCAGGATGGAAGGAAAGCGGATCGCCATCACGGCAGGAAGCCGCGGAATCAACAACATTGCCCTCATCATCAAGAGTGTAGTCGATTATGTTAAAAACGCAGGCGGCCATCCGTTCATCGTACCCGCGATGGGAAGTCATGGCGGCGCGACCGCGGAAGGCCAGCGTGACGTGATCAGGGGCTACGGCATTGACGAGGAAACGATGGGCTGCCCCGTACTTTCCTCGATGGAGGTTGTGCAGCTCGGAACGATCGAAAACGGCGCGCCGGTTTACTTTGATAAAAATGCCTACGAGTCGGACGGCGTCATCGTGGTCAACCGCGTGAAGCCGCATACGGATTTTTCCGCGCCCAACGAGAGCGGCATCGTGAAGATGATCGCCATCGGCCTCGGTAAGGAAAAGGGCTGCTCGCAGATGCACGCGCACGGACTTGCGAAGTCCATCCCCGCATCGGCAGCGGTCTCCCTGGAGAAGGCACCGATCCTCTGCGGTCTCGGCATCGTGGAAAACTCCCGCGATAAGACCTTCCTTCTGAAGGCTGTACGCCGTGAGGATTTCCTCGAGGAAGACGCGAAGCTTCTGAAACTGAGCTATTCGCTGGTACCGCATCTGCCGGTCGATGAACTGGACCTGCTCGTCGTGAAGGAGATCGGCAAGATCTACAGCGGCACAGGCATGGACACCAAGACCATCGGACGTATCCGCGTGCGCGGCGAAAAGGAACCGGAAAAGCCGGATATCCACGGCATCGTGGCGCTTCGCATGAACGAGCACAGCTACGGCAACGCCCTCGGCATCGGACTTGCCGATATCACGACCAAGGCACTCGTGGATAAGATCGACCGCCAGTCGATGTACTCCAACCTGATCCCGACGACCTTCCTCGAAAGAGGCAAGATCCCGGCGCATTTTGATACCGAAAAGGACGCGCTGGACGTGGCGATGCGCCTCTTCGGCCATGGCGCGGACACTTCGGTCATCGTGGCGGATAACACTCTTGAGATCGAGACGCTGCTCGTTTCGAAGAAGGTTCTGGAAATGAACCCGGAGCTGGAAGTGATCGAAGAAAATGTGGCGTTCTCATTTGACGCGGACGGCAATCTGACAGTGTGATAGCGAAGCGTACAGCCGGCGCATGTATTCCGTTACGGATACAGTTATGCAGAGACGGAATGCGTGTACAGAATCACAAACATGCCCCGGCAGGCAGCATTTTCCTCGGGAAACCGGGTTGCAAAATTGAACGGCTTATGCCACAATACGGATTGTGGAAAGTGTTGCTTTGCGCTTTTCACAGGATGGAATGTAACTGTAGTATATGGCACAGAAGGTGGGAAAATGAGAAAGTTAACGAAGAACGAACTGATCGAGCTCAGAGCCTGCAAGGACATGGATAACAGCCGTATCGAGTTCTTTGACAGAGCGGCAAGAATGTACGCTGACGATCCGGAAGCAGTCAAGAAGATCCAGGATCTCAAGAAGATGTATCTGGATGTCAAGGACATGGAAGATCAGGACATGGGTTCCGTCAGAGCCATGGAGATGTCCCAGAACATGTACTTTGATCATGTAGACGCGCTTCTCAACGAGATGGGCTATACAGCCAAGAAGGTTGAAGAACGGAAGGGCGATCTGATCGATGTCCTGAAGGATTACTTCGGAAGAAAAGACTGAGATACATAAGTTCAGTACAGGGCACTTACGCATATGCGAAGTGCCCTTTTCTGATAGAAGAGGATGTGACAGAGCATATGGCAACAGTAATACTCAAAAAAGGCGAGGGCCGCACGGTCAAGGCCGGCGGCGCCTGGATCTATGACAACGAGATCGACCGCATCGACGGAAGCTTCGAGCAGGGCGATCTCGTCAGCGTACAGGATTTTGACGGCTGGCCCATGGGCGTAGGATATCTGAACACGCGTTCAAAGATCGCGGTCAGGATGCTGTCCCGCGGCATGCAGGATCCGGCGGCTGTCGATGACGCTTTTCTTATGAAGCGCGTCCGCGACGCCTGGGAGTACCGCAAGGCAACAGTGGATACGTCCTCCTGCCGGGTGATCTTTGGAGAGGCGGACCTTCTGCCGGGACTTGTCGTAGACAAGTTCGAGGACGTGCTGGTCGTGGAGTCTCTCGCGCTCGGCATTGACAGGCTGAAGCTGAAGATCCTCGGCGCTCTGAAGGAAGTGCTCGCGGAGGACGGCATTACGGTGCGCGGGATCTATGAGCGGTCCGACGCGCCGGTCCGCCGGAAGGAGGGCATGGAACCCTTCAAGGGCTTTATCGGTGAACCCTTCGATACGGAAGTCGAGATCACGGAAAACGGCGTGCGCTTTCTCGTGGATGTGGCGGACGGACAGAAGACCGGCTTTTTCCTCGATCAGAAGTATAACCGGCGTGCGATCCGTTCCTTATGTAAGGGCGTGCGGGTACTGGACTGCTTTACCCATACAGGTGCGTTTGCCCTCAATGCAGCCGCAGCCGGGGCCAGAGAAGTGACCGGCGTAGATGCCTCGGAACTTGCAATCGAACAGGCGCGCAAGAACGCGCGGCTGAACGGTTTTTGTCTGATGGAGGACGTGAAGGGTGACGATCCTGATGCTGTCGTGACATTTAAAGTCGCGGATGTGTTTGACCTGCTTCCGGAGCTGGAGGCAGCGGGAGAAAAGTATGACGTCGTCATCCTCGATCCGCCGGCATTTACCAAGTCCAGGGAAGCAACAAAAAAGGCAGCCAAAGGCTACCGTGAGATCAATTACAGGGGTATGAAGCTGGTGAAGGACGGCGGGTTCCTCGTGACCTGCAGCTGCTCGCATTTCATGCCGCAGGCCCTGCTTGAAAAGACCATCCAGGAGGCGGCCCGCTCCGCGCATAAGCGCTTAAGGCAGGTCGAGTTCCGCACGCAGTCCGCGGACCATCCGATCCTCTGGTCGACCGGAAACATGCCCGGCCGCCAGGATCAGGACGAAAACTCCTACTATCTGAAGTTCTGGATCTTCCAGGTGACGGACCAGTTTGGCTGACGGACGCGAGGCTGAATAAAATGTTGATGCCAATCACCCCAGCGACGCCACATAGGCGCGCTCGAGGTTCGCTTTGGTGACCTCAGCCCAGCTGTACTGCTCCATGTACTCGCCGAGGAAGGGCGCGGCGTTTTCACGCTTGCGGATCCAGTCGTAGTAGTCGCAGTCGAGGCGGGCGGAGTCCGCGGCGATGGCGATGCGGCCGCGCTGGCGGATGATCAGGTCGTCGAGTCCGGAGCGGCCGAGGGTATTCAGAAGATCCAGGCGGAGGTTCTTCAGGTAGGAGATCTTGCGGTCCGGGTCGTCCGCGTCATCCCAGAGAATGCCGATCAGCTCGCCGTTACTGCAAAGCGCGCCCTGCCGGTCGATGAGATAGGCGAGGAGCTCGCGGGTCTTGCTGGAGTAGCGGAAATTGAGCGGGACGTTATTGACGTAGACCTCGAAATTGCCGAAGGTGCGAACCGTGAGGACGTTTCGCTCGCCGGGGCCTGCCGCTTTACCGGTGAGGCCGGTGGATGCGCTCCCCGTACCGTCGTCGCTGCCCGGTCCGCCTGCGTTATTACCGGCACTGCCAATGCTGCCTGCTCCGGAGCCTGCCGCGCCGCCTGCAGCCGTTCCGCCGGAACCGTGCCCGGCATGCCTGTCGATCGCATTGTTGCTCCCGAAGCCGCCGGCATTGCCATCGGCACCGCCCGTAAAAGCGGAAGCCGGAAGAGGATAGCGCAGGTCTCTCAGTTCCTTTTCGAGTTTTTCCGGCGTTACCGGCTTCATGATGTAGCCGCTTGCGTGCAGCTCCATCGCCTTGCCGGAGTATTCACTGTATCCAGTCGTAAAGATGATATTGATGCGGGGGTTGGCCTTGCGCAGGATCTCCGCGTAGGCGGTTCCGTTCATGCCACGCATCTCGATGTCAAGAAACGCGATGTCGATCTCTTTCGGGTCGATCTCTTCATTTGCACGCACGACCTCGGAGTAGCTTAAGACCTCCGCGTCAGGAAGTACCTGACGGATGGTAGCTACC
>JAFTBX010000021.1 GCA_017455005.1 Lachnospiraceae bacterium
CATCAAAGTCATCATCCAGGAAATGCTCCATAAGCATTCCCACCCCGAATCTCACGGTATATGTCTTTTCAGAATCAATCCACTCTTTTATATGCGTAAGAAGTACATCTTTGTGCTTCCTGAAGATCTTCGGAGACATCTGATCGCAAGTAGCCCAGTTATCTACATAAGGCAGGAATGTCTCCAGAGCCTCCATACATTCATTCAGATCTTTTATCCCGGAGATGATAAAAGCCTGCAGCTGGTTTTCTTCAAAATACCTATGCGGCAGTTCTTCAAGAAACTCCTTATAATTCCCGTCTTTTAAAAAATCTTTTGCTATACTTTTAAGCTCCGGGGTTCTCACTCCAATGACAGACTCCGGATTTATGGTCGGGATTATCTTTATCTGCATATCACGATACTTCAGATCCTGAAGATCATATAGTTTTCTATACAGATCCGCTTTATTCATCCTCTGTCATTCCTCCGCATTTTCCGGTTCCGGCGCTATCTTTGATACGATAGTAATCCTCCATCTTCACATACAGCTTCACGTAAGAATCTGCATTTCGTTGCTCACCCGCTCTAAAAGCACGCAGCTTTCAACATTCTGCGTCCACGGGAACTGGTCCACGGCGACGGAGCGCACGACCCGGTATCCGGCATAACGCAGCATCTCTAAGTCTCTCGCGAGGCTCTCCGGCTTGCAGCTGACATAAACCATGTTTTTCACACCGTAGTCGATGATCTTCTTGAGTGCTTTCGGATTGACGCCGTCACGCGGCGGATCCATGATAATGAGATCCGGCGCTTCCAGTGTATCAAGCGCATGCAGTACATCGTCCGCGATAAAGCTGCAGTTTGTAAGACCGTTTTTCGCGGCATTCTCCCGGGCCGCTTCCACAGCTTCCTCCACGATCTCGACGCCGACCACTTCCTTCACACAGGGAGCCAGCATCTGTGCGATCGTGCCTGTGCCGCTGTAAAGGTCGAAGACCCGCATATCCGGTCCCAGTTCCTCACCGATAAACTCACGCACTTTGCTGTAGAGAAGCTCCGCTCCCTTTGTATTGGTCTGGAAGAAGGAAAACGGTGAGATCTGAAACTTCAGTCCCAGAAGTTCCTCCGTGATATGGTCCTCACCATAGAGAAGATCCGTACGATCGTTCTTGATAGCGTCCGATAAGGAATCATTGACCGTATGCAGAATACCCGCGATCTTTCCTTCGAGCGCGCCCGCATACTCCAAAAGCACCAGTCTCTGAACCAGCCCTCCGAGGACAGCCTGCTCGTCGAGCGTCTCCACGCCCTCTGCAGCGCGTACCGCGCCCGGAATGATCTCGATATCCGATCCTCTTCTGCCGCGTCCGCGTCTGCCTGTCTGTGCGCCGTCCGCTGACCGGTCCGGCACCTTCACAAAGCCTGCCGGATCATAGATGCCAATGTTGTTGATGTCCGAGTGCTTCTCTACCGGGATCAGCGGCTGGGAAGTCGTCACCAGGTCGATGAGGATCTCGCCCGTATTTACGGTGCGGCGGATCAGCAGGTGGCGGAGATATCCGAGATGCGTCCGTTTATCCATATAGCTTAATCCCAGCTGGCGGAAGTAGTATCCCACGGTGGAAACGATACGGTTCAGATCTTCATGCACCAGATTGCAGCAATCTGCGTCGACCACATCGTAGAAGCTTCTTTTCTTATGAAGCCCCAGGGTCAGCGGGCCGTCCTTGCATTCGTCACCGAAGCTGTATTCCATCTTGTTGCGGTACGCAAAGTACAGAGGGCTTGCTTCGATCCCTTCAAAGCCAAAGTCCTCATCTTTGCAGGCGCCTTCCAAAAGGCTCCGGACCCTCGTTTCCTTTTCGGCAAGCTGGAAGGCATAGGAACATTTGCCCTGTGCCTGCTTTGTGCTTTCCGACTCGGAAGCGTCCTCCGCCGGCTTCATAACATAATTACAGCCTCCGCATATTCCGCCGAGGCTGCATTCATTGACCAATCTGTCAAATAACATATCTTTTCCTTTAAAAGTGTAATCAGTGATACTTACTCTGCGAAGTCATCCTCAGAGACCAGCACTTCCGGCTCGCCGTCTTCGACTTCATCTTCATCTTCGTAAGCGTCGTCTTCCTCATCTTCAAAGATGTCATCCAGATCCTCATAGTCATCCAGATAATCATCACTGAAGTGCTTATATACTGTCCACGCGATCAAAGCTACCACAACAAGCGCGCCGATCAGTGCAAGGACAATGATCAGGATCTTGCGGGAATCCCTTTCTTCCTCTGTCTCGGTCTCAATCTTCTTCACTTTGTTGATGATCTCATCGATCGCACCTTTTGCTTCATTTAAGGAAATCAATGTGCTCAGTTTATCCATAGTGCTCCTCCCAGAACATTGATGTTGTAGTTCGATGTAAACGGACCGCTACGCGCTTCGCGCCAGCATAGTTCATCTTTGCTGATGAACCCCGCGGCTTCTGCGCGCTTCGCGCTACGAATCCGTAATCATTTTCATGATGTAAACGGATCGCTCCGCGCTTCGCGCTCCCGCGATCCTCCCGTCCATTCGTATTCCGCGGGACCCCTCCCCCGCTGCATACTCATGTCCGGCAGGCTTCAAGCCACCGCTCCCACAATCGAGCAAGCTCGTGGTGTGATCGCGGCTTTAAACCTTTTACATCATATCATACTTTCTTCAGCTTTGCAAATCCGGCGAACATGCGCTTAATGCCGACGGTGTCGAAGTTTACGGTTACTTCGTAGTCTTTGGCACCTTCTTTGATTTCGGCGACGGTTCCCATACCGAATTTGATGTGCAATACGCGGTCTCCGGGGCCGTAGTCGGGTTTTTGTTTGACGGCTCCGCCGTTTGTTCCGAAGCCTTTGCTGATCCCGGACAGCCCGGCCAATCCCTTTGCTGCTTTGCCGCCTTTACTTCCTCTTCCGGATCTTACCGGGGTGCGGTCGAGGGAACCGAAGTTTCCGACCATGCGGTTGCTGAATCCGTTGTAGGCGTTATAAGCTTCTCGGTCGCCGGGACGGCTACCGAAGTCGTCACGTCCCGCAGAGGAACCGTAAGCTCCGGAACTGCTGCCATAGCTGTCTCCATATGCGCCGGCATTTCCATAAGACCCGCTCCCGCCATACGATCCGTAGGAACCGCCTCCGCCGAGGCCGTATTCCATTCTGCCCTCATATCCGCCAAATCCGCGGAAGCTCTCGCCTGATCCGCGCTTGCTTCTGAAATGCTTTTCCGCGGCGTCGTCAGGAAGTTCGTCGATGAATCGGGAGACTTTCATGTATCGCGTCTCACCGTTTACCATCCGCTCTTTTGCGGAACTTAAGTTCAGCCACTTTCTGGCACGTGTAAAGCCGACATAGCAGAGTCGTCTCTCTTCTTCGATCTCCGCTTCCGGATCTTCCGCATTGATGCTGGCAGATGACGGGAACAGTCCGTCTTCCATGCCACAGAGATAGACCGTGTCAAACTCCAGGCCTTTTGCGGAATGCAGCGTCATCATGGTGAGCACATCGTCGGTGTCATTGGTCCTGTCAATGTCGGCCACCAGGGAAAGCTCCTCGAGAAACTCTTCCAGAAGCTCCTCTCCGTTTTCCGCCGGGAAAAGCTCTGTCTCCATATCCGCGCCGGGTATCGGCATCATATCCGTCTCTGTCATCATCGGCGGCAGTACCGCTTCGATCCCGAGTCTTGCCGCGCGGTCTGCTTCAAAGCTGACCGCCTTGTTGATCATTTCTTCGATGTTTTCCAGACGTGTCTCTGCTGTGACGGCGTCTTCTTTTTTGAGTTCCTCCGCATATCCGCTCTCGTCTCTGACCGCTTCGATCAGTCCCCTCAGATCGGTCTCTCCTTCACGCAGGCGGCGGCGAAGTTCCTCGATCAGGTCGGTAAACCCTTTGATCTTCTTCGCGGCGCTGCCGATGCCGGGGATATTCTCAGGACGGCACAGCGCGGCGTAAAAGCTGATATTGTTCTGGGCTGCAAATGCAGTCACCCGGTCCACGCTTGTCTGACCGATGCCCCGCTTCGGCACATTGATGATACGCTGGCAGGCAAGGTCGTCCACATCGTTGGAGATCACGCGGAGATAGGAAATGACATCCTTGATCTCCTTGCGCTGGTAGAAGTTGACGCCGCCCACGATGATGTAAGGGACGTTTCTCTCGATACATTTTTCTTCGAGCAGACGTGACTGCGCATTGGTACGGTAAAGCACTGCCTGAGAGCGAAGGCTCCTCCCTCTGGCAGCCGCTTCCGCCGCCTGTCGGATGATGCGGTCTGCTTCCTGCGCCGCCGTCTCATACTCCTGATAAACAGGCAGTTCTCCCTCTTCGTTTTCTGTCCAGAGTTCCTTGACTTTGCGTCCCTTGTTGTTTTTGATCACCTGGTTTGCCGCGTTCAGGATGCTCTTTGTGGAGCGGTAGTTCTGCTCCAGCTTAATGACCTTTGCGTCCGGATATGTCTTCTCAAAGCTCAGGATGTTTTCAATGTTCGCGCCTCTGAACTTATAGATCGACTGGTCATCATCACCGACGACGCAGAGGTTGCGGTACTTATCCGCCAGCATGCGCACGAGCTCAAACTGGACGTTGTTGGTATCCTGGTACTCATCGACCATGATGTAGCGGAAACGTTCCTGCCAGCGCTCAAGCACATCCGGGAATCGCTTGAAAAGCTGCACCGTCTTGATCAGAAGGTCGTCAAAGTCCAGAGCATTATTTGCCTTCATCAGCCGCTCGTATTCCGTATAGATCTTCGCGACATTGCGCTCATAAAAATCGGATGCCGCGGCGGAATAGCTTTCGGCGTCCGCCATTTCATTCTTGGCGGAGGATATGATGCTCAAGACCGCGCGGTCCCGGTACATCTTGGTGTCGAGGTTCAGCGCCTTGATGCAGGAACGGACCAGCGTGCGCTGATCGTCCGTATCATAGATCGTGAAGTCCTTCTGGTAGCCCAGCCTGTCAATGTCGTAGCGCAGAAGGCGTACGCACATGGAATGGAAGGTCGAAACAAAGACCTGCTGCGCGGTCCTGGCCTGCAGGAGCTGATCGACTCTTTCCCGCATCTCACCTGCCGCCTTGTTGGTAAAGGTAATCGCCAGGATATTCCACGGAGCCACGCCGCTTTCGATCAGATAACCGATACGATGCGTAAGAACGCGGGTCTTTCCCGAACCCGCGCCCGCTAAAATAAGAAGCGGTCCATCCAGATATCGGACCGCTTCCTGCTGTTTCTCATTTAAACCGTTCAGGAGTTCTTCTTTGTTCAAACTTATGCTCCTTAACAACGTTGATGATTATTTCTTGGTGATGGAATTGTACTTCGGAACAAGCACCTCAACACCGCCCATGTACGGACGCAGCACCTCCGGGATCTTCACGGAGCCGTCTGCCTGAAGGTTGTTCTCCAGGAATGCGATCAACATACGCGGCGGAGCAACACAGGTATTGTTGAGGGTATGTGCCAGATGGTTGCCCTTCTCCTTGGACTTGATGCGGATCTTCAGTCTTCTTGCCTGCGCGTCGCCGAGGTTGGAGCAGGAACCTACCTCAAAGTACTTCTTCTGTCTCGGAGAC
>JAFTBX010000022.1 GCA_017455005.1 Lachnospiraceae bacterium
CGCAACTCCGATACTGCCATGAAACTGGCCGATGAGTGGATCCCCGTCCGCCCGTCTACGGACGCTGCGCTTGCGGTGAGCATGGCTTACGTTATTGTCCATGAAGGATTGCACGATCAGGATTTCCTTGACCGCTGCTGTCTCGGTTTTGACACGGACCATATGCCGGAAGGCGTACCTTCTTCCGCCAATCTCCGCGACTATCTTGACGGTATCCATGACGGCGTCCCCAAAACGCCTGCATGGGGCGAATCCGTCACAGGCGTCCCCGCAGATACCATCCGCCGGATCGCCATCGAATACGCATCGGCAAAACCCGCCTGTATCCGTGCCGGTCTCGGCGCGCAGCGAACCGGTAACGGAGAGCAGAATACCCGCGCGATCTCCATGCTTACCTGCCTTACCGGCAACATCGGCATCGAAGGCGGCGGCGCCGCAGGCGCGGGGTGGGTCAAAGAAGAGGATAAACCCTCCTACCCGGTCGGTTACAACCGGTTCCCCGGAAAGATCTCCTGTTTCACCTGGACCGAGGCAATCGAACGCGGTAAGGAAATGACCGCGGCAGACGGACTTCGCGGTACGGACCGCCTCCCTTCCAATATTAGCTGATCTTCAACCTGGCCAGCAACATGCTGATCAATCAGCATTCGGATATTAACGCAACGGACAAGCTGCTGAAAGATGAAAGCAAGGCAGAGTTCATCGTCTGCTCGGATGTCTTTATGACACCATCCGCAAGGTACGCGGACATCCTGCTGCCGGCACCCTCTTTCCTGGAAGAAGACAACATCAGTTCTCCCTGGCGTTCCGGACATTACCTGCTTTCCAACCGCAGGCTCGTCGAGCCTCTTTTTGAAAGCCGCAACGAATACGAATGGATCGGTGAACTGGCAAGGCGGCTGGGACTGTATGAAAAATGGGCCGGAAAACATGACGGCAGGGAAGGCTGGATCCGGGATCTTTACGAGGGATTCCGTGAGCGGCACTCCGATCCCTCACCTTCCAATGTTTACGCGGGACTTCCGGATTATGACACGTTCCGTGAATGCGGCGGATATGCGTATACCACGGCAGCTTCCTATATCGCATACCGTGAGGAAGCAAAAGATCCCGAAGGTCATCCTTTTGCGACGCCATCCGGGAAAATAGAACTCTTTTCAAAAGCGCTTTACGATCTGCACGATCCGAGGATCCCCGGTCTTCCGGCTTATGTACCGGCGGCTGAAGGCTACGAGGATCCGGTCAGGGAACGTTATCCTCTGCAGCTCATCGGCTGGCACACCCGCCGGCGCTGCCATACGATCCATGACAACAACCCCGTAATGGAGCGCCTGGAGCCCCAGCGTCTCTGGATCCATCCTTCGGATGCCGCCATGCGCGGACTGAAGGACGGCGACGCCGCTGAAGTCTTCAATGACCGCGGCCTCATCCGCATCCCGGTCTGTATCACGGACAGGATCATACAGGGAACGGTCGCGATCCCGCAGGGCGCCTGGTATACCCCCGGAACGGACGGCATTGACAGAAGAGGAAACTTAAACGTCCTCACAGCCTACCGCCCGAGCCCCCTCGCAAAGGGCAACCCGCAGCACACAAACCTTGTAGAAGTCCGAAAACTCTTATAATAAAAACAGGCAGAAGCTCTTGCTCCTGCCCGTTTTTTTATGCATTCATTTATTGATCAGTCAAATCCGAACGCCGTGAGGTAGACCATGGTAAAGAAGCAGGCGATACCGAACCATACGGCGAGACAGGCCGGCGGGATGAAGAGTCCGCGAAGGATCATGGTGATCAGATCCTTATCGATCTTGAAGTCGGACTTCTTTTTGTAGCGTTTCTTTCGACCGTTTTCGGAGACCGTATAGATCCACGGTTTCTCATATAACTCAACGATACCGAACTTTAAAAGATATACCGGTACGACCGGCACCATAAGGCAAAACCACGCTGCCGAGCCGCCGAGTTCCAGTCTGCCAAAATCAAATCCATTTATGAATAAGGCGAGAATGACCGGTAAAAACAACGCAACCAGGCAAAGCACTGCCTGTTTCAGGATCCTGCCCGGCGTTGTAAACCTGAGGATGACCGGCTGAACCTTGCCGTCGATCGTTTCAAAAAACACCGGCGGTACAACCTTTCTCTCCAGGATCTCATCGTCCTGCACCAGCTTTCCCTGTTCCCGGTGGAAGTTCTTTCCATCTGATGTATAGATCTCCCTGCCCGCTTCGACGGAAAAATGGTTGTGCGGCGTGTCGCTGTAGAGACAAAGTGTCACGACCAGAAGTATCAGCCCAAGCATGCCGGCGATCATCAGGCTTCCGCCCGGGTTCATGCCGAACAGGCACAGCGCTCCGCAAACCACGGCACTTACGATTAACGTCGCAAGGATTGCCTTCAGCCACCAGGGAAGAAAATAATAATGGGAATCCTTTTCCGCCCTGACACTGACCTTTCCGGTCTGGCCGTTGACAGCGGCCATCATGTTCCCTTTACTGATATAGTAGACCGGCAGCAGAACCGGGAGCCGCACGGCGCCGGCGACATCCGCCCGCACTTCGACTGCTTTTGTCTCGAGAGTCTTTCTGACCGCGGGCGTGTAGGTTGCCCCGGCTTCTTCCTTAACGCGGAGTTCCAGGTCCTTATCTGAAATGTCGGAGATCTTGACACGCTGCCCTGCAATGTAAGCAAATTCAAACTCTGTAAGCCCGTCAATATCGAACGGCTCCATTCCGTCGAGCAGAAGGTTGTCCAGCTGCTTTGAACGGTTCACGAACTCGTCGTTGATAAATCCGTCACAGTCAAACCTGCCGCCCCCGTCCATCCTGGATACGATCATGCCGACAGGGCCACGGACCAGTTCATACGGAAGATAGAATCCTTTCAGCTCTCTCACAACGCCTGTCAGATGCTTTGCCTCCGGCTTGCTATTATTTGCCTTGCACCAGGCAAGCAGACGGTCTTGTGCTTCAGCCTCCGTAAGGACAAAGGGAATGACGAATTCCGGAAGGCCCTCCGTATCAAGATAATCGCCCCTTACAAGACTTCTCCCGCAGAAAGCACAGTTCGAAAGCGCCTCGCCTTCTTCGAAAACAACGACAGCGCCGCAGCCCGAACAGGATGCTTTGACAAGCTGAAACTCCCTGACAGAGGTCTTAAGCTTCTCACCCCGCATTTTCCGGAAACCCTGTTTTTCCTGTACCGCCTCCCGGATCCCGACCGATCCTCCGCAGTAGGCGCAAAGGTACTTTTGCTGTAAGATATCATATTTCGCCGGTGCGCCGCAGTTCGGACAATGTATATCCGTGATTTTTGTTTTTTCTGTATTCTGATCCGCGAACTCCATGATACGCCCCTTCTGCATTATGCTGCTATGCTTTAGAACCGCCGATTTGCCGTTTAATATAATTTTATCATAAGAAAAAGACAGAGAATAGACTCTCTGCCTCAAATAAAACCATATTAATCAGTCTGTCCGGATCCCGGTTTATTATTCATGCTCCGTACGTGAGCATTTCGCAAGCACCAGCTGCTGCAAGAGCGCCGCTGCAAGAGAGATCCCCGCGAGCAGGAAATATACCGCCGTGTAGTTTCCCATCGCGTCCGCCATCATGCCGGGAACCGGTCCGAAGACCAGGGATCCGAGCATATAGACGATCTGTACCTGTTTCACGCCGTCTGAATAGAACTCTTCCTTTGCAGTTCCTGCTGCCAGTTCGGAAAGGCCGACAGAGAGCATCGGAAAGCCGATGCCCAGAAGCGCCATGGCTGCATATGCCATAAATTTATTTCCCGGAATGCAGAGCGCACAAAGCAAAACGGCTGCTACAAAACAACCATGAAATATATTTCCGGATTTTACTCTGCCCAGAATATCGACAGCCTCACCGTAAACGATCTTTCCGGCCATAAGCGTCAGGCCCATAAAGGACATCAGCCAGCCAACTGTTGCCGCATCAAAACTCTTTTCGCGGTACAGGACTGTTAAGTATGGAGACACGTTATAGCTCATGCCGCAGAGCAGTACACCCAGCATCATCATAAACCACTCAGCATGGCTCAGATGGAAAATTTCGTGATGCTTTCGATCCGCGATCTTTGCTCTGCGAATCTCCTCAACTTCGTGTTCCTTCTCCTTGCTTGGGTAGTTTCGGATCAGCAAAAACATCAAAGCTGCAACGACTACCATGAAGAGCGCTTCCATGCGGAAGCTGTACCGCATGCCATGGCCTTCTACCATGGCTGTCAGTACCGGCGCTCCGACCACAGCTGACAGGCCTGTTCCGGCTGCACAGATACCAAGGGCCAGTCCGTCATGTTCACCAAACCACCGCTTGATGATGATCGATACGGAAACCATACCGCCAAGGCCATATGCAAGGCCGCCAAATGTCATCGCCAGGCAGAACATCGGGAAGTTTCCGGCAATGCTGAACAATGCGAAGGATACCGCTGCCAGGCCGATGGCGATGGTCATGTTCATGCGCAGATCAACTTTTCGAATCAACGGAACGACAAGAAACATGGAAACCAGCGTAAGAAGATTTCGCACCATCAGCACGACAGAGACCTGCGAGTTGGTCAGGCCGCCCTCCGAGATCAGATAGGGCGTATAGACATTAAATCCGGTCACCAGCAATCCGCCGGTACAAAACAGCGCCAAAGTACAGGCCGCGCAGATGACCCAACGATAGATTATTGAATTGGAATTTAAGCAGTTGCTCATAGTTATAATAATAAGGCGGCTGCCGTAAATACGGCAGCCAATATACTTTTACATAAGTCCGATGCCAAGTTTTGTAAGTAGCATACACAGCGGAACCTGAATCAAGAAAGATACTGCTACCGGGCAGATGACTGTACAGAAGCAAACATACTTATAAGCTTCCTTGTGGTTTGTTCCACAGACATTGAAGACTGCCAGCAACGCACCTGAATGCGGCAAAGTATCAAGACCCATCGCTGCCTGTGCAAGGATACGGTGCATAAAACCAACGCTGTAGCCTTGAGCGCCATACTCGAGAAATACGTTTCCGAGGGTCTGCATCGTCAGGTTGATAGAACTTGTTGCGGAACCCAGGATCAGCGAGAAGACGTTTGCTGCGATTGCCGCGAGCAGGTAGGGATTGATACGGGTGTTGGATACCCACTGGAGTGCCGCATCATAAACCGGGGTGCGGAGTACAACAGCACCGAAACCGACGATTACCGCGGTGTTTACCAAAACCATGACGGATGTTTCCGCGCCGTTGCCCCATGCGTGAATCCACTGGCTGACATCCAGTCTCTTCCAGAAAAGGACCATGGAAAGTGCGATGCCGAGGAACAGTGCTGCTTCTGCACTGAGATGCAGCAGGTTGAACGACAAAATGATCACTGCGATCGGGATGATAGCCAGTGCTACATTCGGCAGATGACTGTGATCGCCCTCATGGATAATATCCTTATCTTCAAAAACAATACCTGCAGCGGTAAGCTTTCTTGCATGGTAGGTAATGTAAACACTATTGATAACTGCGACGATGATTGCAAAAGCGAATCCCGGAATCGCGCCTGCCATTGCGGAAGTGCCAAGTGCAGCCATCGGGATCAGGTTCGGTGCCTGTGCGGAACCGGGGGAGACAGTCGCAACCGTCCAGACTGCATAACAGAAGACTGCAGGCAACAGGCGTTTGCTGATATTTGCCTTAGCAAACAGCTGTATCGCGATCGGATAAACGCAGAAAATCAGAACAAAGGAGCTGATACCCGACATCGTCAGCAAATAGGAAGCGATCAAGATCGGGATCACAGGATTCTTTTCACCAAAGATCTTTGCCAGAAAGTCTGCAATCGATGTTGCGGCTCCTGTATCCTGGTAGATCTTTCCGAAGATTGAGCCTTCCGCAAACAGCATGAGCCAGGTTGCAACGTAGGTACCGGTACCCGCAGCCCAGCTGTTTTTCAGGCCGTCCCATACATTGATGCCGCAGAAAAGGCAAACGATTACTGTGGACAAGGCGCTGTAGATGATGATGTTCCATCCTTTATATGCCAGCCACATCAGGACTGCGATTGCTACAACCAGTCCCAGTATTGATAACGCTAAACTTCCACCCATGGAATTATCCCCTCTAATTAGTTTTTATCTGATTAATCTGCGATTCAGATAAAACGCAGATTAAACCATTTAAAAGAATATTATTGTTTATTAACTACAGTTCCCGCAGCTTCAACCTCAGTAATTGCTTCCTTCAGGATCGGGACACCCATCGTAATGGCGTGTATGCCGAGCGTGCTTACAATCTCAAACACTTCAGCGATTTCTTTCCAGGTTGCACCGCACTCCAGCGCCCGGTCGATGTGATGCTTCAGTTCAGACTGATGAAGCGTGACCGGTGCCGCATGAACCGCAATATAAAGAAGCTCCTTCTCCTTCGGACTCAGAGAACCGCTTTTCCAAGGAACATTCTCAAAGCGGCTAAACGTCTCAAAGTAATCCGGGTCGATGCGGAGGATGTTTTCCTTCTCCACAGTCCAGTATCCGTCATGCGTTTCCATATATTCCTTTTTCAGTGCTTTCTGTCGGTCGTCAAGTTCCATGCCTGCAAGGCAGATACCACGGTTAAGGCAGGCTTCATAGAGCAACGGCATGCCAAGAGCATAGCTACAAGTACCGACCATGCTGGTGATCTCAAGTGTTTCGAGGATTTCTCTGACACTGATACCAAGCTGCAGGCTGTGCTTCATGTGATTCTTCAAGCCGTTAGCATTAAGGCACCCTGTAACAGAGTCGATTGCCACACAAATCAGCTTGCGCATCTTGATGTCAAGAACTTCTCTCTTTTCTGCTACAGATGAGTAGTCTGCGTACGCATCCACGATCTCAGCGTCAAGCTCAAGGATCGTATCCCACATAGCACTCCACTTCCATGCACCACGAGCATCTATAAAGTGCTGCTTAACTTCCTCCTGATGAGGAGTCCACTGTCTTTCCATTTTTTTTCCTTTCCGGGTCACTTCAGCCCGAACCTGTTGGCAGCCCGTGACTGTCGATATCTTAATTGATTTCGACAGTCACGGACTAAGAGGGGATTATCAGATATCAAGTCCGCATACGGTACCGTTATAGATCGCATCCAGTCCGTTTGACGCCTTCTCGGCATCACCAAGAATGATCAGTCTGCCGCCAAAGTCCTTCATCTCTTCCTCAAGAGGATTGTAGGAACGGGAACCGAATGCAAGCACCACGGAGTCAAATCCTCCGATGTGTACGAGCTCGCCATCCTTCTCATAGTCTACGCCGTCGGGATAGACATGCTTGACAGTTGCAGATGTGATCAGCTCTGCGTTGTGAGACTTCAGACGCTCAACAAGAAGCTTCTGGACTGCCGGATGATCCTGTACCGCGATCGTGTCTCTCATCTCGATGACGGTTACATCGTATCCATGCTCGCCCATGAAATCTGCAGTCTCTGCGCCATGCAGACCGCCGCCAAGCATCAGGACCTTCGGACCCGGAGCGACATAGCCTGCCAGGATCTCACGGTTTGTGAGGCATCCCGCGTCACGAAGTCCCGGGATGCTTCCCGGAGCAAGCGGTACACCGCCAGTCGCAAGGATCAGAACATCCGGCTTATACTCGTCAACCATGGGCTTGTCTGCCTTTGTATTGTAAAGTGTCTCAACGCCGTACTTCTTGCACATGTTGGAGTAGTAGGTAACGGCACGTGCCAGGAGCTGCTTGTGCGGGGGCACGCATGCCTGACGGAACTGTCCGCCCGGCATGGACTCTTCTTCCACAAGGCGTACCGTATGTCCGCATGCAGCTGCAACCCATGCAGCGTTCAGGCCTGCAAGGCCTGCGCCAATGATCATGACCTTCTTCTGTTCTGCGGCAGGCTTGATCTGCATGATGGTCTCACGCATCGAGAATGGATTAACCATACATCCGCGGAAGATGCCGCCGTGACCGTAGTTATCATAGCAGCGCTGCAGGCATCCGATACATGGAGCGATCTCTTCCTCGAGTCCTGCTGCAGCCTTGTTCACAAAGTTCGGATCCGCAAAAAGCGCACGTCCGATGGTGATGAAGTCAACCTTGCCCTTACGGAGAAGCATCTCCATGTACTCCGGCTCATTGATACGTCCTGCGACGGATACAGGGATATTTACGACAGAACGGACTTCCTCTGCAGGATCGACATTGTAACCGGTCTCTACTGCTGCCGGCGCGATGCCGTAGCCGACGCCGTTCATACCGCCTGAGACGTTGATGAGGTCAGCGCCTGCCTCTTCAAAGATCATCGCGATAGTCGCGGTATCTCTTGCGTGGTTTCCGTCGGATACCATGTCGTCGCCATTCAAACGGACACTGACCGGGAAATCCTTGCCGCAAGCTTTCTTGATACCTTCGATGATCATGACCGGAGCCTTGGTACGAGCCTTGAGGCTTCCTCCGAATTCATCCGTACGGCGGTTGGAACTAGGAGATACGAAGTCATTGAGCAGGTAACCGTGAGAGCAATGCACTTCGACCATATCGAAGCCTGCATTCTGTGCTCTGACTGCTGCCGCGATGAAATCATCGATCAGGCTGTAGACTTCCGCTGTGGTCATCTCGTCGACATGGACTCTCTCGGACTGCTTCGGAATGGAACTCGGAGCCATAACACGGACCATGGAACGACGACCGCCATGCTGCAGCTGCAAGCAAATCTTGGTGTCGGACTCATGGATCGCGTCGACCAGCTTCTTCAGACCCGGGATCATATCATCATTCGCCACAGAGATCTGATGATCGGAGGAACGGCCTTCCTCGTTGACAAATGCGTACTCCGTGATGATCAGGCCGATGCCGCCGTCCGCGCGGGACTTAAGGTATGCGATCAGCTTGTCGCTGATGGTTCCGTCCGGATTTGCCAGCGCTGCGGACATGGGAGCCATGATAGCCCTGTTCTTTACTTCAAGTGTTCCGATCTTGCCGGGAGCAAGTAAATGTGTATATCTCATATATGCTGCCTTTCTTCTTACTTCAGTTTCATATCCTTGCACTTGGAAACGATCTGATCCAGTGCGTCCGCAATCACCAGCTGGTCTGTGTTCAGGCAGACAACACTGCCTCCCTCATCGATGACCTTCTGTACATGCTCCGGTTTCTGGCCGGTTGCCGGTGCGGACGGGCAGGCCATGAACCAGATGTTATGCTTGCGGCAGATCTCGATGGTCTTGAGATAGCCCTCCTGCACTTCCTCCGGGAAGGTGCCGTCTTCTCTAAGTCCGCCCAGTGCCTGGCCGAAGTCAGCCTTGCCGAACATAACGATATCTCTGCCCGGCTTCAGTACGGAGATGATCTCCTCGAGATGGTCGACGGCTTCCGGGTCCTCAATCATCGGGATGAAGGAGACCTGCTCAGCTTCCTTCATGTACTCCTGCCAGTTCTGCGGGCGGAATCCGTCAGCATGGTTGGAGCGGCAGGTACTTGCAGTGCCGTTCGGCGGATAACGAAGTGCTCTCTGTGCCTTCAGTGCAGTCTCCCCATCATGGACATGCGGGATCAGGACACCTTTGACGCCCATCTCTACAAGGCTTCGCATCTGCCACGGGATCACATCCGGAAGACGTACCAGCGGCGTTACGCCGTTGAGCTCCGCTGCCATGACCATGACCTCGACGGTCTCTCTGTCCATAACCGCATGCTCGGTGTCAATGATGGTAAAATCCATGCCGATGGAGCCGGCGATGTACTGGATCGTGGGATCCTTGATATAGTTGAAAAAACCGATGGGGGCGCGGCCCTCACTGATTGCCTTAAAGATCTTGTTTTCTCTCTTGATCATCTTTTAATCCTCCTCTTATGCTTCTGTCGGAACAACATCCTGATAGAAGAACTTATGCTCATCCAGCACTGCCTGCCACTCGATGCCGGTGATCTTTGCGATCACGATCGTGAAATGGGACGGAAGTTCCGGATCACCGGATGCGACTCTGGTACCCGGCATCAGATGTCCGCATACTGTCGTATCCTTGTTGCTCGCAGTGCAGTGCGCATGTACATACGGTGTGCCGTCACCGCCCATGGAGCCGAGCATGTGCCACTTCTGCTCGATCGTCTCGAGATATCCCGGGATGGTCGGATACATGCTGTCGATAACTTCATCCGCTGATTTTCCTTCCGGAAGCTTGACAACGGTCGTACCGATCGTGCCCTGCAGGCTCATCTCACACTTACCTTCCATGGTCGCGATAACGACATTCAGCTTGGGATCGATGAAGCTCTTGTTGAACGGGAAATGCTGATAAGTAAAGTCGACACCGGCGCCGCTGCCGTCCAGGATCACGCCTGTCTTAATGTCATACTTGTCACAGATCTCATAGATCGCCTGAAGGATGTCTTCACCCGGAAGAAGCCTTGCGTAATAAACATCTTCGATTTTTCCTGCCTGTACCAGTCTTTCCATCGTTTGCTCCTTTTCTTCTATAAAAATGTTGGTGTTTATTTGTTTGCTTTTATATTAAGCAAGTCCCATGCCAACTTAGATACTCCTGCATGACATAAAAATGACACACTTTCATGTGTGAAAGTGTGTCGAATGAAGGATTATTATGGATTGTTACAAACTATAGTTTACTTATTCTCCGTGATGCCGCACATCTTGGTTCCGGACCACTTCTCGTAGGTATGCTGGACTTCAATGCAGTCTTCCTTGCCGCCGCACTCTGCGATCGGGATGTTCCAGACCTGTGAGGTTGCCTGTGAGAAGAATGCAGGTACATTCAGTTCCTTAGCAGTAGAAGTGAACAGGTTAATGTCCTTATACATCAGTTCAAGCGCAAAGTTCCACTTCTTGCCCGGGAAGAACAGGTTCGGGAATTTCGTTGTGGAAGCGTTGGAGGATCCGCCTGAAGAAGAGATAACCTTGATCGCGGTCTCCGGATCGATGCCTGCTTTGCCGCATACTGCAACTGCCTCTGTAGTTGCCGCTGCGCAGCATGCAGACAGGAAGTTGTTGGCACACTTGATCATGTCGCCGGAACCGCTCGGTCCGATGTACATGACCTTCTCCGGTGCTCCGAGTGTATTGAGGATCGGAAGGCAATACTCATAGGTCTCCTTCCTGCCGCCGACCATGATGGTCAGGGTCTGCTTTGCAGCGCCGCCGACACCGCCGCTGACCGGGCAGTCGATGATGTCCATGTCGTGCGCCTGCAGGGTCTCAGCAAGTTTCTTGGTGCTCATCGGGTCTGCGGAAGTGCAGTCAACGATGATCGTGCCGGGCTTTGCGTTTGCAAGAATGCCGTCAGCGCTGAGAACAAGGTCCTCGACCTGCTGTGACTTAGGCAGGGACAGAACGAACATGTCACACTTTTTAATCATGTCGACCTGGGACTCGGAGCCCTCTGCGCCGTTTGCCAGCATTTCATCTACTGCTGCCTGCTTCTCTGCAGTTCTCTGGGGGCGATAGGTCGGAAGGACGATCTTCCAGCCATCCTTAACCATGCCCTGGCACATTGGGAGATCCATATTGCCGAGACCGAAGAAACCGATTTTCTTATCCTTGAGTTCCATAGTATTTCCTCCGCTTGAAAATTATTCTTAATGAGTATGTCAAAACAATTGTTTGCTATCTAATTAAGCAATTCTCATGCCAACTTTTGCATTTTCAGAAATACACTTCTCCGATATTTCAGCACAAAAATGGCACATCCTCATTGTTTCGGATGTGCCATTTTATATATCATTGTGTCAATATGGTTTAGAAGTCGTAGATCTTCACCGCAGGTTTTCTCTCTACGGGAAGCCACTCAAGGATCCGGTACAGGTTGCGGTCCCAGAACGCCCAGTCGTGTGCGCCTTCATCCAGATGGAATTCTAATGGAGCACCGATTTCTTCAAGATACTTCTGATACTTCAGATTACCTTCAAGCAACGGATCATTTTTACCGATCGCCATGTAGATCTGCGGGAAAGGCTTACCTGACGCTTTGAGATCAGCGGCAAGTTTATACGGATCAACACCGCTGCCGCGGTAGTCTGCTTCCTTTCCGAAAACGCTCTCAAAGTAGCTCCTGCTGCTTAACAGATACATGGACGGATCCTCTCCGGCCGGGAACGCCTCTCCCAGCAGTGCCGTAGACAGGGCTCCGACATAGCCGAACGTCTCCGGATAACGGAAAGCGGTGTAGAACGCGCCCATCGCGCCCATGGAAAGGCCGCCGATAAAAGTGTCCTCGCGCTTATCAGACAGGCGGAACATGGTACGGGTAAAATTCACCAGTTCCTCGCCGATGAACTTGCCGTAGTAGTTATGTGCTGCCGGCTGATCAGAGTAGAAGCTGTTCTCACCTGCAGGAAGGATCACCGCCAGGTTGCGGTCCTTTGCCCATTTGAAAAGCCGCGTGCTGGTGATCCAGTCATATTCACCGCCGTAGATGCCGTGCAGAAGATACAGTGTCTTCATGGGCTTGTCCTTCGGGCGGAGGCCTTCGCCGTCCATCTCGCGCTTATCCACCGGGATAACACACATCAGGTTGACCATGCGGAGAAGGGACTCGGAGAAAAAGTTTACTTTTACGATTGCCATAGGTGGCTCCTTTCGTTGAAATTACATTTCATAAGCTCGGATTGCTCCGTGCGATCCTGAAGCTTCTCATTAAGATAAGCTCCGGATCGCTCCGTGCTTTGCACTCCCGCGATCCGCCTCAATCTCTGATTAAGATAAGCTCGGATCGCTCCGTGCTTCGCACTCCCGCGATCCGCCCCAACATTCGCAAATCGCCCCGCTTTCGCGGGGCTTTTTTGCTCATGTTGTTGCCTCATCAAACCGTCAGCTGTTCACCAGAGTAAACTCTGTGAACAGCTTCCGCTTTTCTGAGAGCTTATCTTACAGGTAGCAGCCGCAGTCTACGCAAAGGACTTCGCCGTTGACGCAGCGGGACATATCGGATGCCAGGAACAGAACTGCGTAAGCCTGGTCGATCTCCCACGGATGTACGGTACGTACGGTTCTTGCATTGCGGATGTCGTTCATGTAGCCCATCTCAACGGTCTTCGGGCCGCCATCGTCATGTGCGTAAGCGGTCGGACTGGGTGTGTGTCCCGGAGCAACTGCGTTGCAGCGGATGCCGGTACCGGTGCAGCGGATCGCTACATTCTTGGTAAGCGTGTTCAGGCCGCCCTTGGTGGAGCAGTAAGCCGCGCCGCACATCGGACGAACGCCGTTTGCGGAAGAGATATTGATGATGTTGCCCTCATCCTTGGTAAGGAAGTACTTGACAGCTTCACGGCAAAGGTAAAGCGGGCCCTTCATGTTGGTGTCGACTACTGCATCGATCATATCATCATCAACAGCGTCGATCGTGATCAGCTCGCCCTTGCCGGCGTTGTTGATCAGGACATCAACGGTGCCGTAAGCTTCCAGAGCCTTCTCGAATACCTTCTTGGCATCTCCCGGCTTGGAGGAGTCTGCTACGATACCGGTGATCTCACCGCCGGTCTTCTCACGGATGTCAGCGATCGCCGCCTGGAGCTTTTCTTCGCCACGTGCGGTAACGAAGACCTTTGCGCCCTGCTCAACCATGACCTGCGCGAACATCTTGCCCATGCCGTAGGAAGCGCCGGTAACGATAACGACCTTACCTGCCATCATCTTGTTGAAGTCAGTGATTCTGAAGTTTTCTGCATAACGTGATCTTGCAGCCTCATCAAATGTATGTGCCATAAATACCTCCTTGGAAATATCTTATACTATTATACCTGATAACTTGTTCAATTTTGGAATCTATTCAGTTGTTTGCAGTAATATTGCTTATATTACACACCCATGATCACGCATACGATCGTTGCTACGACCGTTACGATGAACGGAACGACAACGGAGGTCGCGAAGCTGTGACGATAAGCGTTGTGATGGTTCAGTCCTAACAGGTCATAGACCAGGAACAGACCGGAGGAGTGCGGAAGGGTATCCAGAGAACCGGAAGCGATAGCAACCAGTCTGTGGAGAACCGGAAGGTTTGCGCCGGATGCGATGAAGGTCGGAGCCATTGTCTCGTACATGATCCTCTGTCCGGAGGAAGAACCGCCGGCGATACCACAAACGATACAGGTAACGACGACTGCAAGTACAAGCGGATTCATCTGGAGGCCGAGTGCCCAGTCAATGATCCTCTGATAAGCCGGAGCCGCCTTAACGACTGCGCCGAAACCAAGGATAGCTGCGATACCGCCGATCGCGGTAACACCGCCGGTCATGCCTTCGGTGAAGAGCTTGATCCAGTTGATCTTGCCGAAGAATCTGTCATAGTTGAGAACAACAGTCATAAGGGAACCGATCAGCATTGCGACAACTGCGATGAAGGTCGCATTGACGCCGTTCTTGGAACCGATGATGATGATCAGGATCAGAGCGATAATGGTAAGGAAGCCCTTCCATGCTGCCGGAAGCTGGGACGGATCGACCTCGTAGTTCTTCGGGTCAACGTTTGCCGGATAGCTCCAGTGCTCGTCTCTTTCTCTTGCCTTCTTGGTTGCCCACTCGCCGTAGATCGCGCACATGATGAACATCGCGGCGCCGCAGATGATACCCATGACAGGCGCTGCGTTTAAGCTTGTTCCGAGGTACTCAGTCGCAACCAGGTTGGAAAGCTGCGGAGAACCGGGCAGACAGGTCATGGAGAAGGTTGATGAACCTGCGGAGAAGCAGATAACGGTAAGGTGTCTCGGAAGATCCGCCTTCTTCAGCATGGTGTAAAGGATCGGAGCAGCAGCGAAGATAACGACGAACAGGCTGATGCCGCCGTAGGTCAGGACACCGACGATGACGATGCCGACCAGGACAACGTGCTTGATGCCGAACCACTCGGTAAACTTATTACCGATCGCGGTAGCTGCACCGGATACATCCATCAGCTTTGCGTAGAACGCGGAAGTGACAAACAATACCATGTAGCTCGTGAACGCGCTGGTATAACCCGGAACGAAGTTCTGCGTGATGGTTTCCCATATGTTCATGCCATTGAAGATAATGACGATCAGTGCGCCGAACGCTGCCAGTGGCAGAGCGCCCAGTCCCTTGTAGGCGAACAGCATAAGGAAAATGATTGCTAAAATAAGTCCAACTACTCCTAACATGTTTTTCTCCCTTCTATAAAACTAAATTACATTGTTACCCTTTGAACCGCAAGCTTTTTGCTCAGCGCCTCTGCTCCCAGGCCATGTTGCAGTCCTGTGACAGGAACTTGCCGCCGGATGCTTCCAGTACCACGCCGTCGATGTAGGATGACATATCGGAAGTCAGGAACAGCGCGATGTTCGCGATTTCTTCCGGCTCACCGGGACGATGCAGCGCAAAGTTTCTCGCAACTCTTTCCACATCTTCCTTTGTTCTGCCGGCCGCTGCCTGCATCGCAGTGTTGATCGTGCCGGGTGCGACAGCATTGACACGGATACCGAAGGGAGCGAACTCTGCTGCTGCCATACGTGTCAGGCCGTTGATGCCGAACTTGCTGGTGCAGTAAGCGCTTCTGTACATCGGGGGAAGGATGCCGCCG
>JAFTBX010000023.1 GCA_017455005.1 Lachnospiraceae bacterium
AAGGAAGTTTCCGACAAGGGCGGCAATAAGCTTGTGACCTTTGAAAAGGACGGCAAGGACGGCACCGTGGAAGCGGAGTATGTACTTGTTTCCACCGGCCGCAAGGCTAACAGCGCAGGCCTGGGTCTTGAAGAACTCGGCGTTGAGCTGGTGAAGGGCTTTATCAAGGTCGACAGCCACATGCGTTCCAACGTTTCCGGCATCTATGCCTGCGGCGACATTACCGGAGAGGGCATGCTTGCGCATACCGCTTCCGAGGGCGGCGTCATTGCTGTCGAAAATATGGCCGGCATTGACAGGGAGCTTGACTTAAAGGCGGTTCCGAAGGTCGTCTTCGTCAATAAGGAGATCGCGTCCGTCGGCATGACCGAAGGTGAAGCAAAGGCAGCGGGATATGAAGTCCTTTGCGGCAAGTTCAGCCTGATCGGAAACGGCAAGTCCCTTGCCATGGGTAAGAACGAAGGCTTTGTCAAGGTTGTCGCGGATAAGGAGACCCACGCGATCCTGGGCATGCATATGGAAGGCCCGTCCGCATCCGAACTCGTGACCGTCGGCACCCAGCTGATCGCGTCCGAGATGCTTCTTGAGGATGTTGAGTGGACGATCTACCCGCATCCGGCAGTCGCGGAGGCGATCCGCGAGGCCTGCCTCGACGCGCTCGGCAGATGCGTACACGCTTAAAATAAGGGGGAAATACATATGAAATACGCAAAAGGCG
Source organism: Lachnospiraceae bacterium (assembly GCA_017455005.1). Classification (GTDB taxonomy): domain Bacteria; phylum Bacillota; class Clostridia; order Lachnospirales; family Lachnospiraceae; genus Avilachnospira. The sequence goes on from JAFTBX010000023.1 coordinate 719, forward strand.
GATTTAAGGCGATCTGGGCGATCCGCATGGAGCCCGGCGAGGATGTCTGGGATACGCTGCTTCAGTTCTGCAAGGATCATCAGATCGGTCACGCCGTGATCATTTCCTGTATCGGAAGCCTGGCAGGCTGCAGCTTCTTTGATCCCGGCCCGATCCCCGGCAAGCCCGGTCTCTATGCTTACGGCGATCCGATCGAGTATCCGGAGCCCATCGAGTTTATCACGATGACCGGTACGATCGGAACGGAAGACGACGGTACGATCTCCTGCCATCTGCACGCTGCTTTCGCGGATACCGAAGGCAACTGCTACGCAGGCCACTTCAAAGAGGGCAACAAGGTCATGACTACCGTGGAGATCGTTCTCGGCGAGATCGACGGCGTTTACATGCACCGTCATGTGGATCCGCTCCGCGGCGTCAAGCTCTGGGAGCCGGAACAGATCTGATGGATCAGACGAAGCGGCTTCAACTGAAGAGCGTCGGAAACTGCGGCGTACTGATCACGCCGGAGGAGGACCCGGAGACGGAAAGCGTCCTTGTGGACGGCATCTTCGGTGAAACGCCGTATTTCAGCCCGCTTCCGAAAGAAGTGAAGAAAGCCTGTTTCGGAATGGGAGATGATTATCGCGATATCCGTTATCTGATCTTCACCCACAGGCATCAGGACCACTTTCACGCGGGATTCCTGAAATCGTACGTCAGAAAGAACCGGGTACAGACCGTGATCGTTCCGCCCGCTGGAACCGACCCGACGTCGTATCTCGAAGACCGGGGAAGCGTGAAGGATGTCGCGGCAGTATGCAGACTGGAAGAGCCGGCGCTGTCGTTGGGAGAGCATCAATACTTCTCCCTGGCAGAAAACGACAGTCAGGGTTCTTCAACCGCTGAGTACATGTGCTGCAGACATCTTGACAGCAGGACTTATCCGGCTGTCGGGCACTGTGCGGTGCTTCTGACACATGCCGGCAGGAGACTTCTGTTTCTTGCGGACGCGGACACTTCAGAAGATAACAAAGCCCTGCTTGCGGACATTCACGAGCCGGACGCGGTATTTGTAACGCCGCTTTTTTACCTGGATCCAAGAGGACGGCATATCCTTTCGGCAATGTCGCCGAAGCGTACGTTTCTGTATCACATTCCTTTTCCGGAGGACGACATGACAGGGCTCAAGGCACTCGCGGTAAAGCTGCTGAAAGAGCATACGGAAGATGAGACGCTGCAGATCTTTGAAGCCGGCGATACAGTGATGGTCTGACAGACAGGATCCATTGCGGATACATTAAAAACATAACTTAGGCAGCCGGAAAGGCTGATTGGAGGAAGATATGAACAAGATTGGTTTTCTCGGCCTCGGAGTCATGGGACTCCCGATGGCAATCAACGTAGTAAAGAAGTCCGGACTTCCGGTCATGGGCAATGATGTCAACAAGGAGCGCCTTTCCCAGTTCGTGGAGGCAGGCGGTATCGTTGCGGAGTCCAACGAGCAGATCTATAAGGAGTGCGACGTGATCCTGCAGATCCTGCCGACCCACGAGATCATCAAGAACTCCGTCCGCGACGCCATCAAGTACGGCAAGCCGGGCAACATCATTGTTGACTTAAGCTCCACCGCACCGGACATCATCCTTGAGCTTTACAAGGAAGTAAAGGAAGCCGGCATGTTCCTTCTCGACAGCCCGGTTTCCGGCGGCAACCCGCTTGCATGGGCAGGCACCCTTGCCATCATGACCGGCGGCGACAAGGAAGCATTTGACAAGGTTCAGCCGATCCTTGCTTGCATGGGCAACCCGGTTTATACCGGCAGCGCAGGCAGCGGCGACATCACCAAGCTCGTCAACAACATCATCGGCGGCGCAGGCCTGGTTGCTTACTGCGAGGCATATGCGTTTGCGGCAAAGGCCGGCATTGACCTTCAGACAACCTTCGACGCGACCCGCTGCGGCTTTGCAGGCGGCCCGCAGTACGACAACAAGATCCCGAAGCTGATCAAGCGTGACTATGAGCCGGGTGCGCGTGTAGCTGTCCATCGTAAGGACATCATCAACGCAAAGCACTTCGCGCATAAGCTCGGTGTAGATCTTCCTCTGACCGACGTTATCCTGATGGTTATGGACTGGATGAACGACAATGGTCACATCAACGAGGACCAGATCGCGATGGTCAAGTACTACGAGGACAAGATGAATGTCAAGGTAGGCGAAGAGGAGAAATAAGTCCCCGGAAAGACCTATCGCATTACAGAATATAGATTATTTCAGAGAATGCTGGTTTAGAAAAAACTGCTGCACTGCGGATCAACCATAGTGCAGCAGTTTTCTGATATAAGTGCAATTATGACTCATGAAGAAATCGAAAAAATAAGGGAACTGCCTTTATTCAGCTACATGAAGATAAGCGACCTTGAAACTCTGGACAGCTGCTATGAAATGCAGCTTGGAAAGGTCCCGAAAGGAACATCCTGGGAGACGGAAGAGCGCTTTGCCTATCTCGTTTCAGGAAACGGATTTTTACGCAGCGTTGATGCTGACGCGGATCCTGGCCCGGCAGACTGCCGGCCCTGCGATAACACCGCAGACACATCCTTCGTGCCGCAGGGAGAAAGATTCATTCAGCAGGATACCGTCTTTGGCGTACAGCCTGACGGCTACGGCGGATGCAGGGCTATAAGACAGGTTTACACAGCGAAGACGGATTCCGTGATTCTTACTGCCGAAAGCGACATTCTCCGTAAGGTCTGCTACATGGCCTGCTGGTTCCACGGTCGGTTTGTGACCGAAGCGCTTCGCCGTCTGGGATAAGACTCTGATACCAAAGCACTCAGCCCGCGAGCGTAATCACTCCCACCACGGCCTCGGCAGGTTCCAGTGGTAACGCGCCGCCAGGAGCCTCAGCACAAAGACCGTAAGCGCGCCCGCGCCCATCGCAAGGGAGTGGATCTGATCCGCGGAAGAAAGGAAATCTCCGGAGGCTGCCGGGACACTCTGCAGTTCGCCGGCGACAATCCGCATCCCGGCGTTCCAGATGATGACGCAGACCAGCGCGCCGATGATCGAGGCACAGGCGTAAAACTGTTTGCTGAAGATATAGGGCGCTTCACCTGCGAGCACGTCACGGAGGATACCGCCGCCGACGCCGGTGATGACGCCGACGAAGATCAGCAGATAGAGGCTCGGCTGTGTCACATGGATGTACGCTGCGCGGACCCCGACCACCGTGAAGATCCCGAGTCCGGCAGAGTCCATGATGAGCATCAGCCGGTCATAGGGACCGTGCCGCTTTTCAATCATACTGCCGACAAAAGGAAAACAGGTGAGAAGCGCCGAAAGTGCTGCGACTGCCGCGTAGATGGGCTGAACGAAGGATACGGGAGGCGTGTTCCCGAGGACAAGGTCCCGGATCACACCGCCGCCGACCGCAGTGCAAAGACCCAGGATCAGGATCCCGAAGATATCCATCCTTTTGCGGATCCCCATCATGGCGCCGGAAATAGAAAAGGCGACCGTCCCGATCAGCTCAAATATCAAAACAACGGAAGAAAACATGTTTAATACCTCAATGAAATGCCGCAGTCTGCCGGTATCTGCTAACACTCAACCGTCAGTCGACTTTGTTAATTGACAGACATTGTGTGAAATAGTATTATAATACTGTTGCAGATTTCTATCAACATTCAAAGGTATAAGCTTTGCCGGCAACCGGTGCAGGGCTGTACGGTGAACAGTATAAAACAGGAGAGAATTATGGTAACTAATGATATTCGCTACATTGGTGTCAATGATCATGATCTGGACCTTTTCGAGGGACAGTACATTGTTCCCGAGGGCATGGCATATAACTCCTATGTCATCCTTGACGAGAAGATCGCAGTTATGGATACGATCGAAGTGCACTTTACGGATGAGTGGCTCGCGAACCTCGCGAAGGAACTCGGCGGCCGCAAGCCGGACTATCTGATCGTCCAGCATATGGAGCCGGACCATTCCGCAAGCATCAAGGCATTCCTTGAGGTCTATCCGGATACCACGGTCGTTGCGACCGCGAAGGCATTTACGATGATGGGTAACTTCTTCCGCGGCATGGACCTCGGCGATAAGAAGATCGTTGCGGCAAACGGCGCGACCCTCGAACTCGGCGCGCATACGCTGACCTTCGTTCATGCGCCGATGGTACACTGGCCGGAAGTTATGATGACCTACGACAGCAAGGACAAGGTCCTGTTCTCCGCGGACGGCTTCGGCAAGTTCGGCGCGCTCGATGCGGAGCCGGAGATCGAGGATGATGATCCTTACGGCTGGGCATGCGAGGCGAGAAGATATTACTTCGGCATCGTCGGAAAGTACGGCGCGCAGGTACAGGCAGTCCTGAAGAAGGCTGCTGCGCTGGACATCCAGATCATCTGCCCGCTGCACGGACCGGTTCTGAAGGAAGACCTTCCGTACTATATCAACCTGTATGATACCTGGTCCGCATACCGTCCGGAGACCAAGGGCGTCGTCATTGCTTACACTTCCGTTTACGGCAACACGAAGAAAGCAGTCGAGTACCTTGCGGCGAAGCTCCGTGAGAAGGGCTGCGACGTTGTAGAGGTGACGGACCTTGCCCGCGACGATATCGCTGAGGCAGTTGAGGACGCGTTCCGTCATGACCGTCTGGTCCTGGCAACGACCACCTACAACAACGAGATCTTCCCGTTCATGAACCACTTCATCGCGGATCTCGTGGAGCGCGGATACAAGGATCGTACGATCGGCCTGATCGAGAACGGCTCCTGGGCGCCGACCGCTGCCAAGAACATGAAGGCAAAGATGGAAGGCCTCAAGGGCATTACCTGGCTCGACACCACAGTCACGATCATGTCTTCCTTAAGCGAAGAAAACTACGCACAGCTTGATCAGATGGCTGACGAGCTGATGAAGTAAGATAATTATTCAAGATGCAGGAACGCCGTGGACATCTCCGTCCGCGGCGTTCAGAGGTTTTATGGCTTATGACGATCGATCTTACAAGCATTCTGTTAATGCTGATCCTGCTCGTTCTGATCGCGCTTTTGATCATGCTGGCGGTCCTTCTGATACGGACCGGAAGTCATGCGAGAGAAGAGGCGGTGGACGACCTGATCTCCGTGATGCAGGAAGAACAGCGGAAGCTCCTCGATGATACGGAGGACAATCTGACAGACCGCATTTCCCTCAATGTTGCCGAGATCCGGCAGGACATCAACGCCCGCCTGGTCCATGACAGCGAGGAAAACCGCAGGAACCGCGTGGAGGTCTCGGACCTTCTGACACGCAGCCAGGACCGGCTCGACCGCACGCTCAAGCTGTCCCTGTTTGAAATGCAGGAGTCCGGCAAGCAGAACTTAAAGGACATCCAGGAGTCGAACCGTTTAAGTCTTCAGGAAATGCAGGCTTCGAACCGTCAGAGCCTCCAGGACATGCAGGCCTCCAACCAGCAGAGCATACGTGAGATCCAGACCGGCATCAACGAGAAGCTGGACACTGCGCTGAATGAGCGTCTGGACGCCTCCTTCAAGTCGGTCGGAGAGCAGCTGAACCGGCTCTATGTTTCGCTCGGCGAGCTTACCAAACTTGAGACCGGCGTGAATTCCTTAAACCGCACGCTGACCAACGTCAAGACCCGCGGCATCTTCGGTGAGATGCAGCTGGAAAATATCCTTGCGGACGTTCTGGCGCCGACGATGTATGATAAGAATGTCGTGACCAAGACATCCGGCGGCGCGAACCGTGATGCTGTTGAGTTTGCCGTACGGATCCCGGACAAGGAAGTGACGGGAGAGTTTATGTACCTTCCCATTGATTCCAAGTTTCCGGACGCGGCGTACAGCAGG
>JAFTBX010000024.1 GCA_017455005.1 Lachnospiraceae bacterium
CTGGTATGAGTTCGCGAAGGCGATCTTCGCGGAAGCGGGAAAGCAGATCACGGTCCTTCCGGTCACATCCGACCAGTATCCGGCGAAGGCAAAGCGCCCGCATAACTCCCGCCTTGACACATCCAAGCTTACGGAGATGGGGTTCGAACAGCTGCCATCCTGGCAGGACGCACTGCATCGATTCTTACATAACGAGTTACTTGTTTAACACTCATGGAGGTACTTTTAACATGGGCAAATATTTCGGAACAGATGGCTTCAGAGGCGAAGCCAACAAGACACTGACCGTCCTTGACGCATTCAAGGTAGGTAGATTCCTGGGCTGGTACTACGGCAAGCAGCATCCCGGCGAGAGATGCCGTATAGTAATAGGAAAGGACACCAGACGATCCTCCTACATGTTCGAGGACGCGCTTTCCTCAGGCATCACTGCGTCCGGCGCGGATGCGTACCTGATGCATGTCACCACGACCCCGTCTGTTTCCTACATCGCGAGAACGGATGAGTTTGACTGCGGCGTCATGATCTCCGCGTCACACAATCCGTACTATGATAACGGCATCAAGGTCATCAACGGCAACGGTGAGAAGCTGGATGATGCGACTATTGACAAGATCGAAGAGTATCTCGACGGCACTATCGGCGAGATCCCTTATGCTACCCGCGACGCAATCGGCAGAACGGTCGACTACGCGGCAGGCAGAAACAGATATATCGGATATCTGATCTCCATCGCCAAGAAATCCTTCAAGGATAAGCACGTGGCTCTGGACTGCGCAAACGGATCCGCTTCCGCGATCGCAAAGCCGGTCTTTGACGCGCTCGGCGCGCATACCCATGTCATCGCCAATGAGCCGGACGGCCTCAACATCAACGATGGCGTCGGTTCCACCCACATCGAGCGTCTGCAGCAGGTTGTCATTTCCGAAGGCTGCGATATCGGCTTTGCTTATGACGGCGATGCGGACAGATGCCTGGCAGTCGATGAGAAGGGCCGCATCATCAACGGCGACCAGATCATGTACGCCTGCGGCAAGAGCATGCACAATGCCGGCAGACTGAACGACGACACGATCGTAGTGACCGTCATGTCCAACTTCGGCCTCTTCCGCGCGCTTGACAGAGAAGGCATCAAATACGCAGTTACCAAGGTTGGTGACCGTTTTGTCTGGGAATGCATGGCAGAGCACGGCTACTCCATCGGCGGAGAGCAGTCCGGCCACATCATCTTCTCCAAGAACGCCACCACCGGCGACGGCATCCTTACCTCTCTGAAGGTCATGGACGTCCTCTTAAACTCCAAGGCAGAAGCTTCCAAGCTTGCGGAAGACTGCCCCATGTATCCGCAGTGCTTAAAGAACGTCCGTGTTGCGGATAAGAAGCTGGCTGTAGAACATCCGGCTACAATGGCTGCAGTCGAAAAAGTGGCAAATGAGCTCGGCGATTCCGGCCGTATCCTTCTTAGAGAGTCCGGAACAGAGCCTGTTGTCCGCGTTATGGTTGAAGCAGACACGATGGAGCGCTGTGAGCAGCTCGTTGACAGCGTCATCGAGGAAATGAAAAAAGCGGGAGTAACCGCAGAATAAATGTTAAATTACAAGCGTTATCGTCCGGCCCCCCGCATCGATTTTCCCGAGCGGACCTGGCCGGCGAAAACAATTGAAAAAGCGCCGCGCTGGTGTCCCGTGGACTTGAGAGACGGCAATCAGGCCCTCATCAGTCCCATGAACATCGCGCAGAAACTGGAGTTTTTCCGGCTGTTATGCCGCCTTGGTTTTAAAGAGATCGAGGTGGCTTTTCCTGCTGCGTCGCAGACGGAGTTCGATTTCGTCCGGACTCTGATTGAGGACAAGCTGATCCCCGACGATGTCTACATCCAGGTGATCTGCCAGTGCCGACCGCAGTTGATCGAGCGGACCTTTGAGGCTATCAAGGGCGCGCCCAACGTGATCTTTAACGCGTATAACTCTATCTCCAACCTGCAGAGGGACGTCGTCTTCCATAAGGACGCGGGCATGGTCCGGCATATCGCAATGGAGGCGGTGGACCTGATCAAGACGCTCCGCTGGGAGAGCGGCATTGAAGGAAACTTCGTGCTGGAGTACTCCGCGGAGTCCTTTACCGGATCGGATCTGAAGTTTGCGCACTCGATCTGTGAGTCCGTCAAAGAAATTTGGCAGCCGGATCCTGTCAATAACCCCATGATCATTTCGCTTCCCTCTACGGTGGAGGATCACACACCGGCAGGCTATGCGGATATGATCGAATGGATGGGCACGCACTTAAGCGACCGTGACAAGTTCACGCTCTGCGTCCATCCGCATAACGACCGCGGAACTGGCGTTGCGGCAGCGGAAATGGCCCTGATGGCAGGCGCCGAGCGCCTGGAGGCGACACTCTTCGGAAATGGCGAGCGCTCCGGCAACTGCGATCTCCTGACGGTCGCCTACAACATGTTCTCCCAGGGCATCGACCCGGGACTGAACCTGGAAAATGAGCCGGAGATCCAGGAGATCTTCGAGCGCTGTACAGGCATGCAGGTATCGGACCGTCACCCGTACGCAGGCAAGCTCGTCTTTACTGCATTTTCCGGATCCCATCAGGACGCGATCAATAAAGGCATCCGCAAGATGGCGAGGGATAAGTCCGACGTCTGGGCAGTTCCTTACCTTCCGATCGATCCCGCGGATATCGGCAGACAGTACGAGCCGCTTGTACGCATCAACTCCCAGTCCGGCAAGGGCGGCGTCGCCTTTGTTATGGACAGCTACTACGGATATAAGCTCCCGAAGAGCATGCACGGGGAGCTTGCGGCAAAGGTACAGGAAGCAAGCGAGGACGGAAGCGAACTGAAGCCGCAGGATATCTTCGATATCTTTGAGAAGGAATACATCAACGCGACGCATCCTCTGGAGATGAAGACGATCCGCATCCTGGATACCGCCTTCGACCACGGCGAGATGCAGACGCTGATCCGGCTCGAATACTTCCACAACGGAGACATTTACATCGCCAAAGGCATCGGAACCGGTCCTCTGGATGCCGCGCAGGCAGCGCTGGAGGATGAGCTCGGGATCCATATCCGTATCAAGGACTACAGCGAACACTCCCTGACGGAAGGTTCGGCAGCGGAGGCGGTCTCCTATATCGAGCTGCAGGACCAGGAAAGCGGAAAGACCGCTTTCGGCGTCGGAAGGTCCTCGAACACCATGGTCGCTCAGATGAGAGCGCTCTTTTCAGCCGTGAACCGGCTGCAGCTGGTGCGGTAAATGAATATCGTATATAACTGTGACGACAGCTATGCGGTGCATACAGCTGTCAGTATCACATCTGTTTTTGAAAATAACCGCAGGGAGCCTAAGATCCGGGTCTTTATCCTCGGAAACCGTATAAGCGATGCATCGAAGGAAAAACTCAGCGGGATCGCGGCGCGCTATGCCGTAGACGGGACCAGAGAGGTC
>JAFTBX010000025.1 GCA_017455005.1 Lachnospiraceae bacterium
GCCCGTATCATGAAGGCACTTTCTGACGCCCGCATCAATATTCGAATGATCGATCAGGGTTCCAGCGAAATCAATATCATCATCTGTGTAGATGAAGAGGACTATGAAAACGCGATCCGCTCGATCTATAACGAGATCGAATTTACACTGTAAGAAGAAAGCAGCAGTTCTTATAAGCGAAAACAGGAGGCCGGGAAGCCTCCTGTTTTCATTTACTATGTTAATTGACCCGTTTTTGTGGTATAACATATATGTCTCACTATGTGTTGAAGTCACATGGGGCTAAATCAACTAAAAGGTAAGGTTAATATGTTAAGTGTCAGGAATCTTAAATACGACGTAGTTGACGAAGATCAGGGCGAGGTCGGCATCATTCATGATATCAGCATGGAAGTTCCGGACGGCCAGTTCGTCGTCATCACCGGTCCCAACGGCGGCGGCAAATCGTCTCTCGCGAAATGTATTGCCGGCGTTTATCAGCCGACAGGCGGACAGATCCTTTTTGAGGATCAGGATATAACCTCCATGTCTATTACGGACAGGGCAAAACTCGGTATCAGCTTCGCGTTCCAGCAGCCGGTACGATTTAAGGGTATCGAGGTATTCGATCTTCTGAAGCTTGCTTCCGGAGACAAGCAGCTCTCCGTCGGCAGTGCCTGTCAGTATCTTTCCGAGGTCGGCCTTTGTGCCAAGGACTATATCAATCGTGAGGTTGACGCATCTCTTTCCGGCGGTGAGCTGAAGCGTATAGAGATTGCTTCCGTACTTGCGCGAAAATCGCGTCTTTCCATATTCGATGAGCCGGAGGCCGGCATTGACCTCTGGAGTTTTTCCAACCTCATTAAAGCATTTGAAAAGATCAAGCGTGAGACGAACGGCAGCATCGTTATCATCAGCCATCAGGAGCGTATCCTTGAGATCGCTGATACCATCATTGTGATAGAAAAAGGCCGTGTCAAGGCTTCCGGATCCAGGGAAGAGATCCTGCCGGGCCTTTTGGGCACAGAATCAGCCTATCCCTCCTGCCGTCAGGGCAGCCAGAATGAGGACGAGTCCGATTGCCTTCCGGACAATGCCGGCGGCATGGCAGACTTTTTGAAAGGGGGTCTGGAATAATGGTTTATCTTGATGACAAAGACATAAAGGACCGTATCCTTGCTGAAGTTGCCGATATTCACACGACGCCGACCGGTGCCTATAACATCCGCGTAAACGGCAAGGCCGAGGGCCGCAATTCAACTGCCAACATCCAGATCACTTCCCGTGAGGACGGATCAGGCATCAACATCAATGTCAAAGACGGCACGGTCAATGAGACCTGCTGCATCCCGGTCGTAATCGCGGCTTCCGGACATAAAGAGACTGTTATCAACGAGTTCTTTATCGGCGAAAACTGCGACGTCGTTATTGTCGCAGGCTGCGGCATCCATAACTGCGGCGATCAGGAGTCCGAGCACGACGGCTTACACCGCTTCCATGTCGGCAAAAACAGCAAGGTCAAGTACCTTGAGCGCCATTACGGCGAGACCGAGCACGGTATCAGCGGCGGCAACATCATGAATCCGACCACGGAGCTCTTCCTTGAGGAAGGTTCCCATGTAGAGATGGAGTCCACGCAGATTCGCGGCATCGACTCGACCCGCCGTATCACGAAGGCAGAGGTCAAGGAAGGCGCGTCTATCGTTATCAAAGAGCGTTTGCTGACGAACGGTACACAGTTTGCGGAATCTGACCTTACGGCAAACCTGATCGGTGAGGGCAGCTCTGCCAATATCATCAGCCGTTCTGTCGCAACGGACAAGTCACGCATCAAATTCGTGTCCAACATCATCGGTGCGGCGCCCTGCAGCGGCCATACCGAATGCGACGCCATCATTGCAGGAGATGCCAAGGTACTCGCCGTACCGGCTCTGGACGCAGATCATCCGGACGCTGCACTGATCCATGAGGCTGCAATCGGCAAGATAGCAGGCGAACAGCTTATGAAGCTCGAGACCCTTGGCTTAACCGCGGAAGAGGCGGAGGCAGCCATCATTGACGGTTTCTTGAAGTAAATTACAAAATGCAGACGGATCACGAGAAAAACCTGATCAATTCCGGAAGCATCCGGATCATGCTTGAAGAAAGGGAACGGCAGATGCTGAGTCCCTTTGCTTCGCTTTCCGTCAACTCCAGAGGACGGGATCATGAAGAAGCGGAAGATGAGACGCGGCCTGTTTATCAGCGGGACCGTGACAGGATCATCCATTGCAAATCATTCCGAAGGATGAAGCATAGAACACAGGTTTTTCTTGCGCCGGAAGGCGATCATTACCGGACCCGTCTGACACATACACTGGAGGTGTCGCAAATCGCGAGGACGATCGCGAGAGCGCTTCGCCTCAATGAAGACCTGACAGAGGCGATCGCACTGGGACATGATCTGGGGCATACCCCCTTCGGTCACAGCGGCGAGGCTGTACTGAACAGGCTTTGTTCAGAGGGCTTCGTCCACAGCGAACAGTCTGTACGGGTCGTGGAGGTCCTCGAAAAAGACGGCAAAGGTCTGAATCTCACCTTTGAGGTGCGGGACGGCATCCGCAACCATCGCACCTCCGGACGCCCCTGCACACTGGAAGGCCAGATCGTCCGGCTTTCCGACAAGATCGCGTATCTTAACCACGACGTGGATGACGCGATCCGGGCGGGTCTGCTGACAGAGGATGATATCCCCCGTGAATATACGGACATTCTGGGACACAATGTACATGACCGTCTGGGAGCGCTTATTAATGATGTGATCAGTTCGAGTCTTGATCAGGATCACATTATTATGAGTCCGGATTATGAAAAAGCCATGCAGGACCTGCGCCGATGGATGTTCAGCAAC
>JAFTBX010000026.1 GCA_017455005.1 Lachnospiraceae bacterium
CTCACCACTGTTGAGGGACGAATGCCATACTTTCTGGCGATATGCTCCTCCATCCCTTTCATTTCGAGCTGTGTGGCCTCTTTTGCAACCTGTACCCGGAATGACTTATTGTAACCACTCATAGCGCACCTCCTGTGTTGACAGTATAACATGTTTTTTCTATCTCCACTTTTTGGGGTGCGGCTCAAATCACCAGTTTTGATGATCTTGCAACTAACTTTTTTGAAAATGTAGATGCAATTATTATAAAAACGCCACTTTGCATCTATATTTGGGCGTCTGACAGCCTCAAAACAGAAGTATTATAGATGCAAATTGGAAAAATTCTACATTTGCAACTAACTTTACGACATTACCGCACGCGGCACCCTGTGCATTGCCGTTCACGTTACAGCTCTCAGTACCGCTCACGCCTTGCCGTGCTCAGTGCCGCTCTCGCTGTACTGCGCAAAACCATTCGCAATGCTGCACACTCGCAGCTGTGCACGCAATGCCGTACGCCTTACCGGTAATAGACGATGACCGGCATGCCCTTATAGACCAGGCCGTACAGCTCCCGCGCCTTTGCAAGCGGCATGTTAATGCAGCCGTGCGAACCGGAGTTCACATAGATGGTACCGCCGAAAGACCCACGCCAGGTCGCGTCGTGGAATCCGACGCCGCCGTTAAACGGCATCCAGTAGTTGACCGGGCTCCGATAGTCCACGGAGCCGTCCGGCTTATAGCCCACGAGGGTCTTATTCGTCTGCTTCAGCTTAATGTCGAAGATTCCCGGCGGTGTCTTCCTGTCCTTGGTCATCCTTCCGGAAACGCAGGGAGAGGTAAATACCGTCTGACCGTCCTGGATCACATAGACGGTCTGGTTCGTCAGGTCGACTTCCGCATAGGTCGTTCCATAGTCCTGTTCATCATGGACGGCAGCCTTGTTCGTCCAGCTGGCTGTGATGTGGAACGGATCCGCGTTTTCCTCCGTCTTTTTGCTGTCTTTCGATGATTTTGACGACTTTTTGGACTTCGCGGCTTTCGCCTCTTCCATCGCCTTCAGGATTCCCTCAAGATCGAAGCTCTTTCCGACCGTATCGGCAGCCTTATCTGTCAATGCCAACAGATCCTTCAGGGTTGTTTCTTCATCCAGACGCCAGCCGTAAGACGCGTTCATGAGGATATAAGTTCCTTCTGCCGTCCGGAACAGGCGTCTTTTATCTTTATCATAAGTATCATAACGGTCTTTCAGGCCGGTGACATAGGCCGACACGGCGCTTTCACCGGAAATCATTTCGCGCAGCTGCTCGCCGTTCAGATACTCGGTCACTTCACCGCCCATGTCAATGCTCGCGCCCAGATCCTGCAGTGTGTTCAGCTCCGCCAGATCCTGATTGAGTCTTGCATTGTCGGCACTGATCGCCGGAGCGATGTAGCAGCCGATCTCCTCCATATCGAGCGCTGTCTGCCCCTCCCGGAGCTTTTCCCCCATCGCCTTCGTCAGGACCTCGCGGTCGACTGCATTGCCCGGTACTTCGGGAACGATCATATAGTGGTTGCTTTCCGGATCAAACGTAATGTAGGCATTCTCCGGCGGTGCGATGTTTTTGGCTGCCAGCAATGCAGACTGATCGAGCGCTTTATCCAGACCTTCTTCGTCGAATGTACCGGTATAGGGAAGCGATATCTCCTTGACCGGAGTTCTTGCAAAGATCCAGCCGACGCGGTTCTGTGCCGAAAGGACGCCTTCCACTCCCTCATACTCCCGCGCAGGCGCCGCCGCGCTGATATCAAGTTCTTCCGCAGCGCCGTTCCTGCCGGTCAGCGTAAAGCTGTAATCCTCGAACGAAGACCGCAGCGCATCCTTTGCCTCTGCCGCTGTCATTTCCCCGACGTCCACGCCGTCCAGGTAGGTGTTGGGAAGGAAATGTGTTCCGTAATAATTGATGCCGTAAACGTATGCCGCCGCCAGCAGTGCCACGAACACCAGGGCTCCCGATACAAACTTGACGATTCCGACCGGCGTACGCGCTTCTTCCGGCTCCTCAACGCTCCAGAAGGGCTGAATCGGTCTCTCCTCGAGTACCTGCGGCGTTCTATCCGTTGCCGGATCGGTTTCTTCCGATGACGCCTCTTCCGAAGCCGGATCCGCAGCTGCGTCTGCCTCTTCCGCCTCCTGAGCCTCTGCAGCTTCATCCGACGCAGACTCAAAATCAGCCGCCTCCGATACAGCCGCCGTTTCTTCAGGTCCGACTTCTTCCGGTCCGACTTCTTCTGAGGCTTCTGTCAATGCCGGCTCCTCCGGCGCAGTTTCAGACTCTTCGGCATCCACCGGTTCGGGCGCCGTTTCTTCTGACGGCGCATCTTCTGCAGGCGCTGCTGCCACAGACTCAGATTCTTCTGCCGCTTCGTCTGCTGCAGGCTCCGTGGTCTCCAAAGTCATTTCGGCCATCTGCTCCTCTGCCGTTTCAGCCGCCGATTCTTCTGCCACGGGTTCTTCCGCGACAGTCTCTGCTTCCGCCTCCATCGGGATTTCTTCCACGACAACTTCCGATTCCGGTTCCGTCACAGCTTCTTCCACAACAGTTTCCACTTCCGGCTCTGTCGCGGCTTCCTCCACGACAGCCTCAGTCTCCGGCTCCACCGCAGTTTCTTCCACGACTGCTTTCACTTCCGATTCTGTCACGGCTTCCTCTACGGCAGTCTCTGCTTCCGGCTCCGCCTCTGTCACGGCTTCCTCTACGACAGTCTCCGCTTCCGGCTCCGCCTCTGCCACGGCTTCCTCCACGACAGTCTCCGCCTCCGGCTCAACCGTAATTTCCTCCATGACAGGCTCTTCCACGGTCACACGCTTCGGCGCATCGTCGATGTCCAGCTCCTCAAAGACATCATCCGCGGACACATCCGCTTCAGTTCTTTCCCCGGTACTGACATCATCGTCGATCGTCAATTCCTCAAGTACGACCTCGGCTTCCGTCGTTCCCTGGCCACTGTCCATATCCAGTTCTTCAAATCTTATATCTTTCATACTTCCAAACTGTCAGACTGTTTTTCTGCTGCCTGTCCTTCATCCGATCCGAACGAACCGGCAGCATTGATATCATTTCTTTGTTCTTCTTCGGTCTCCGAAGATCTTACAGATCAATCATAAGCCCCACCGGCGCATGATCTGATCCGAGGACGTCCCCGTAGATCACCGAGTCCCTGACCTTATCCTTGAGGTCATCTGAGACGATAAAGTAGTCGATGCGCCAGCCGATGTTCCGGGCTCTCGCATTCATGCGGTAAGACCACCAGCTGTACTCCTCCCGGTCCGGATACAGATACCGGAAAGTATCCGTAAATCCTGCCGCCAGCAGCTGCGACATCTTCGCGCGCTCCTCATCGGTAAAGCCGGCATTGTTATGATTGGTCTTATCGTTCTTTAAGTCGATCGGCTCATGAGCTACGTTAAGATCGCCGCAGTAGATCACAGGCTTTGTCTTCTTCAGTTCCGATACATAGCGCCTCCAGGCATCCTCCCACTCCATCCGGTACGGAAGCCGCTGCAGTTCATTCTGCGCGTTCGGTACATAGACCGTGAGCAGGTAGTGGTCCTCGAACTCCAGGCAGACGGAACGTCCCTCATGGTCATGCACCTCGTCCGGCAGGCCGATCTTCACCGAAAGCGGTTCTTTCTTCGTAAAGATGGCAGTGCCGGAGTAACCCTTTTTCTCCGCATAGTCCCAGTACTGGTGATAACCCGGCAGATCCAGATCGATCTGTCCGTCCTGAAGCTTTGTTTCCTGCAGGCAGAACGCGTCCGCGTCCGCTGCGTTAAAAAAGTCCATGAATCCTTTATTCATCACAGCCCTGAGGCCGTTAACATTCCAAGAAATATATTTTTTCATCGGAGTCTGTCTCCTTTCTATGGACGGTTTGCCACCTGCGCAGCGCCGTCAGGTCATCGATCCTTTATAATAGTTCTTTGCATAGGCCTCGTCGTAAAACAGCCTTGCCGGATCGGTCAGAACCAGCTTTCCCGACGCATCCTTCTCGGCGATCGCCGTCTGACAGTTATAGAGGACGCCGGGCTTATGGAAGTAGTCATCCTGGTCCTCATAGAACCTCGACAGCAGGCACCGCGTCGTGAATCCGTGCGTCACGACCAGGATGGTCTTATCCTGGAGCTCCGGCCTTGCCGAGATGTCATCCAGAAACTCCTGGCTGCGGCGGATGACGTTCTTCGGATCTTCCGCGCCCTCCGGCATATATGTGCTGCCGAGTCCGACGAAAAACTCCCGGAAAAGCTCCCGGTTCTCGCCCATGGTGCCTTCACTTCCGTCCTGGCCTTCCCATATGCCGAATGCGATCTCCATCAGGCGTTCGTCGAGCATGATCCTTGAACCGCCCTCCACAAAGTGCGGGTTACGCGCCACGACGATCGCCGCCGTCTCCTGTGCGCGCATCAGCGGGCTGGAAAAGCAGACATCGATCGGGATATCCTTCATGCCGTCGCCGGCAAGCGCCGCGATCTTCATCCCGTTTAAGTTTAAGTGTATGTCCGTTCTTCCCTGTATGCGGTGTTCTTTATTCCAGTCTGTCTCGGAATGCCGCATGATATATAATTTCATCCGCTGTTCCTGTCCTTATAATCAAAGATACCGGCCGGCAAAAAACCGGCCAGTATCCATTATACATGAAATATTTCAAATTTACACTGTCTCACGGACAGTTTACGTATGTTCTTTCGTTCCTTTTTTCAAGCGCTGTCAATGCTGACTTACACGGACAGGCTTGCGTCCGTTTTTAATAACGTCCGAGGCTTCCGGCATCTCTCGGCTTTTCCGCAAACGCCTCGTCTCTGCCGGGCAGGATCGCATTCAGGATAATGCCGACGAAGGAAGCGACTGCAAGGCCGGTGAGACCAACCGTTGCGCTGCCGACCTGTACGTGGATCGCGCCGCCGTCAAGGCCGTAGTTGATACCGATGGAAAGCACCAGGATCAGAGCAGCAATGATGATGTTTCTCGTATTGGAGAAGTCAACATTGTTCTCGACAACGTTTCTGACACCGATTGCGGAGATCATGCCGTAAAGGATCAGTGAAACGCCGCCGATGGTTGATGCCGGCATCGCGTGGATCAGCTCCGCGAACTTCGGGCAGAAGGAAATGATGATGGAGAAGACTGCAGCCAGGCGGATGACTCTCGGATCATAAACCTTGGTCAGCGCCAGGACGCCGGTGTTCTCACCGTAAGTCGTATTGGCCGGCGCACCGAACAGCGCCGCGATCGTGGTACCGATACCGTCGCCGATCAGGGTTCTGTGGAGACCCGGATCTTCAATAAAGTTCTGTCCGACCGTGGAACCGATCGCGGAGATGTCACCGACATGCTCCATCATGGTTGCGAAGGAGATCGGGATGATCGTAACCGCTGCAGTCAGCAGAAGATTGGTGTTGAGATTGCCGCCGGTAAAGATCGAAAATACGGTATTCTGATACTTGATCGGGAGACCGATCCATGCAGCCTCACGCACACCGGAGAAGTCTACATTGCCGGTAACAGCCGCAACAAGGTAGGAAGCGACAACGCCGAGCAGGATCGGCACGATCTTGACCATGCCCTTACCCCAGAGGTTGCAGACGATGACGACCACGATCGCTACCAGCGCGATGAACCAGTTCTGGGTGCAGTTCTGGATCGCAGAGGAAGAAAGGCACAGGCCGATGGCGATGATGATCGGTCCGGTAACGACCGGCGGGAAGAAGCGAACAACTCTCTTGGAGCCATAGACCTTGCAGAACAGGGCCAGTATGGCATAGAGCACGCCTGCGCAGGCTACGCCGAAGCATGCGTACGGAAGAAGCTCTGCCTCACCGTTCGGGGCAATCGCAAAGTAGCCGCCGAGGAACGCGAAAGATGATCCGAGGAATACCGGGATCTTCTTCTTGGTCACAAGATGGCAGAACAGCGTAGCAAGACCCGCGAAAAACAATGTTGTCTGTACGCTTAAGCCGGTCAGCGTCGGTACGAGTACAGTCGCGCCGAACATTGCGAAAAGATGCTGCAGACCGAGGACCAGCATCTTGAGCGTACCTAGCGTCCGCGCGTCTCTGATAGGTTCCTGATTGTTCATAATACCCCTCCTGAAAAACAATCGATCGATAAAAAGTGATTTGTTCACATAAATAAGGTGACTGCTGACGCGGTCACCTTTGACTTAAAAAATATGAATAGTAATAAATGATTCCTGAAGCTTATGGATTGAAATGATGGTATGCAGCATCTCCGACCTCCCGAATTCATTTATTGAAATCAGAGTACCAAAGATACACGCAAAATGCAAGAACATTTTCACCCGATTTCCGACTTAATTAGAAACCGAAAAAGATGTTGATGCCGGCAAGCAGTCCCTCCGCTTCCAGATCCAGGCGGCTGTCCGAGTGATCGGAGCACTGGTTTCCAAGCTCGATATCCACGGACGGGACCGTGCTGTAGGAAGTCTGCGTCAGATCCATATCCAGCGGGTTGGAGCCCCAGACCTTGATGCCCTTTGCCGCAATGCCGCTGATCAGCGCGTCACCGAGCGCCTCATGCATCTGCCAGTGGCTCGAGACCGGCTCCATCTGCTTGAGCTTGTCGGGAACGGACATGTAATAGACGCCTTTGTCATAGCTCAGACCGTCTCCGTCCCAATGCAGCGCAATATGGCAGTCCGCGGCGTTGTTGGAGATCACAGTGCGCGCAATGTTGTCAAGCTGGACATCCTCGCCGTCACGGATCATCAGAACGTCGTAGCCGGCCGCAAGGAGCTTCTCTTTCAGGATCTGTGCCATACGGAGCGTCACTTTGTGCTCGGGCGTACCGTCATTAAAGCTCATGCCATAGGAGACCGACGTTGCGGTGGTCGAACCTGCTGCCGTCGATCCGCCGGTCACCTTCGGTGTCTGATCCGGATGACAGAACGTACGGACGCTTTCACCGCCTTTGGTGCCATGGCCTGCATTGACCGCGATGATCCTGTTTTTGCGGTTGGACGATGCCGTATACATCACAGCGGCGCCGGAATTGACCTTGGAGTAATCCGCATACTTCCAGGCGCTGTTTAATCCGATATGATCACCGTTTTTATATCCGTTCTTCGTAACAGCCTCTCCGGAAGCAGCGGCCGTCTCAGCCGCAGTTGTTTCCGCCGCTGTGGTCTGTGCCTCAGTCTGCGCCGCGGTTGTCTCCGGTTCTGTCTGCGCTGCGGTCGTTTCCGCCGCGCTTACAGCTGCAGCAGTCTCTGCCGCAGCCGCCTGAGATTCCGTCTGCGCCGCGCCGGGTGCCTCGGAGATCTCCACCATCTGGGCAGAACCGTCCTTTGCGATCTCGATTTCAAACGGAGCCGCGCTGCTCTCTTTGGCCTCCGCGCTCTGCTTCACGCCGGGTGCGTAGATCACCGCAGAAGTCTCCGCATTAGCCTCGATCTTACCATGGCCGCAGGCCGCGGCAAGCGCAATCACGGCAGCGGTAACTATCAGAACATTTAATCGTCTCATATATATCCTTTCCGGATCAATGTCCAAGCAATGTAAACCAGATCAGCACGATCACGCCCAGCACAATGCGGTAATATCCGAAGACCGTAAAATCATTCTTACGGATATACTTGAGCAGGAAGCGGATCGTATAAACTGCCACCAGGAACGAAACCAGCATGCCGAAGATGAGTTCGAACACCTGGAAGCCGGTAAACCCGAAGCCGTGCTTCACGATCTTTAAGAGGCTTGCGCCGAACATCACGGGGATCCCCAGGAAGAAGGAAAACTCCGCCGCGACCGTACGCGAGCAGCCGAGGATCATGGCACCCAGGATCGTGGCACCGGAACGCGACGTACCGGGGATCAGTGCCAGGCACTGGAATGCGCCGATCAGCACTGCCGTGCGGTAGTCCAGCTTGGACATCTTATTGATCGGGAAGATCTTCTTGCGGTTATAGTTCTCCAGCACAATGAACGCGATACCATAGAGGATCAGCGTGATGGCGATGACCGTAGGCGTACTTAAGTACGCGTCAAGGAAATCATCCAGCGGGAGACCGACGATAACTGCCGGCAGACAGGCAATGATGATCTTGGTCCAGAGATTCCAGGTGGCCCTTTTCTGCCGGTCTGTCTTGGTCTTTGAGAAAGGCCACAGCCTGTCACAGTACAGCCAGACGACCGCCAGGATCGCGCCCAGCTGGATCACGACCTTGAACACATTCCAGAAGTCTTCCGGCTGGTCCAGATGAATCAGGTTCTCAAGCAGGATCAGGTGTCCTGTAGATGAGATCGGCAGCCACTCTGTATAACCTTCTACGATGCCGAATAAAACGATTTTCAAAACTTCAAGTATGATCATTTCTGCCCCTGCTTAATACTGCCGAAAACCGGCGGAACCTGTCCCGATGTCCGGGATCTGCCAGTCGATCGGTGTTATGTTATGACTTGCGAGAAACTCGTTGCATTTGGAAAAATGCCTGCAGCCGAAGAAGCCGCGCGACGCGGACAGCGGGCTCGGGTGCGGCGCCGTAAGTATCAGATGTGCCGGGTTATCCAGCATTTTCATCTTCTCCTGCGCAGGCCTGCCCCAGAGCATGAACACGATCGGGCGGTCCACTTCGTTAAGTGCACGGATCGCTGCGTCCGTAAACTGCTCCCATCCGATGCCCCTGTGGGAAAAGGCCTGATGTGCCCGTACCGTAAGGACCGTGTTTAAAAGCAGCACGCCCTGCTTCGCCCACGGGACGAGATACCCGTTATCCGGGATCCTGCAGCCGAGATCGCTCGCCAGTTCCTTGTAGATATTCTGCAGCGACGGCGGAATGTCGATCCCGGGATTGACGGAGAAACAAAGCCCGTGCGCCTGGCCGTCGCCGTGGTACGGATCCTGACCGAGGATGACCACCTTCACTTCACTTAAGGGCGTGAGTTCAAACGCCGTGAAAAGATCCGCAGCCTTCGGAAAAATACGGTAATGCTGATACTCATCCCGGACTTTGTAATAAAGGTCCCGGTAATATGGTTTTTTAAATTCGGGGGCCAGCGGCCCCAGCCAGTCATTCGTGATCATAGTGAATCTATCTTATCATAACTGACCGATGAAGAAAAGTACTGTAAATGATGCGCTCAGTGACAGCCTTTCCCGTCAGCTGCTCCAGCGCCCGCGCATAGAGCTCCAGCTGCGTCCTGTAATGCCGCTCCAGTTCTTCCGCTTCCTCCACACGGTCGGTCTTATAATCGATCAGGATGATGTGGTCATCCTCCTCGATATACGCGTCGATGATGCCCTGCAGAAGTTGCAGTTCCCGGGATGTCTCATCCGGGTCCAGTTCGCATGCCGGAAGTCCGACCATGAAATGCTGCTCGCGAAAGAGCTTTCCTTCCCGGGCAGCGGCTGCCATCCGCTCCCCGAGCGGGGATGCGAGGAATGCTTCCACTGCATGCCAGTTGACCAGGTCTTTTTCCTCCTGACTCATCCGGCTGCTTTGCTTCAGCTCTTCCATCTGATCTTTCGCCGTCCCCCGGTAGCTTAAGAGCTCCATCGCGCGGTGATATGCCGTTCCCGCAAGCGCGCCGCGACTTACATTGACCCGGCTGCGCTGCCAGATCCCTGTATCTTCGCCGAAGCTGTTCTCCGCCTGCGCGCCGTCATCGTAGTCAGGCGCCTCCCGGAATCCGTCTTCCGGAACCGTCTGTACACTGCCGGTACCGTCTGCATTTGCAGGATCACCCGAAGCGCTTCCGCTTTCCTCCGCGGCTGCCGCATTCGGATCCTCCTCAAAGGACTTCATCTTGATCTCCGACACGGAGATCTTGGGCTTCAGATCAGTCTCGCCCTTCCACCGGTACTCTGCCTGAAGGGAAGCACGAAGCTCCCGCAGGTCGTCTGATTCTTCCTCAAACGGTTCTTCTCCTGCCGCAAGGAGTTCTTCCAACAGGGTTCGCTCTGTTGCCTCGATCTTAAGATCGCTTTCATCAAGGTCCGCGGCTGTCAGGTTCCTGATGTCAATGCTGCCCGTCCCGCGGGCTGATGCCGCGATCGTCCAGTCCGCCCAGTTCTTACACTGCCGGATAAACTGTACCGGATAGGGGATCTCCTTTTGATCCGGACCCGCTGCCATTTCCGCCGCCGCGAGCACAGCCTCCTGCTTTTCAAGAGCGTCGTTCCTTGCTGCCGTCATGACCAGCTTTTCCCTGGCGCGGGTCATCGCGACATAAAAGAGCCTGAGCTGTTCCCCACGCCCTTCCCGGTTTGTTTTTTCCCGGATCAGCGCTTTCTTCAGGCTGGGATAACGGATATTTGTCTCCGGATCCGTATAATCACTGCCGATACCGATGCCGCGGTCGATCAGGATGCCTTCTTCCCTGTCCCTTCCGCCGGAACCGGCAGCCATACGGACCAGAAAGACGACCGGAAACTCCAGGCCCTTTGATCCATGGATCGTCATGACCCGGACGATATCGTCATTTTCAGAGACCGCGCCTGCCTCGCCATGATCCGTGTCGTACTTTTTCAGCATTTCTATGTACCGGATGAACTGGAAGAGCCCATGGTAGCTGGTGCTGCCGTAGGTCTCCGCCTTCTCCAGAAGCATATCCAGGTTCTTGCGGCGGATGAGGCCTCTGGGGCCTGCGGACATATAGTTATAGTATCCTGTCTCGGTATAGATCTTCTCCAAAAGCACGTGCACGGGCAGGATGTCCGC
>JAFTBX010000027.1 GCA_017455005.1 Lachnospiraceae bacterium
ATTTTTCGGTTCTGTTGTTCGGTTTCTAAAGATAACAGCTTTACACTTCTCATTTACATGACGGGATCCGACCTTGAATCCGCGGACGGCGCGGCAAGCACCGACATCGCCGAGATCCTTGCGGCTTCCCCGGGCGAAGATCTCCATGTCCTGATCCAGACAGGCGGTACGGCTGACTGGCACCTTAAAGAAATCGGAAGCGGTGACTGCCCGAAACGCTTTATCGCGGAAGGAAATGAGCTTCGACATCTCGAGACGCTTGACCCCTGCCCGATGTCCTCCCCGGAAACACTCCATGACTTCCTTTCCTGGGGCATTGAAACTGCGCCTGCTGCCCGCTATGCCGCGATCCTTTGGAACCACGGCGGCGGAGCGATCCTCGGATACGGCTTTGACGAGCTTTACCCCGGAGAAAGTATGTCACTGGCAGGCCTGCATGATGCCTTCGAAGGGCTTGATACACAATTTTCCTTTATCGGATTTGACGCCTGCCTGATGGGCTGCCTGGAGACCGCACGCGCGCTTTCAGGATACGCCGATTACCTCATCGCTTCCGAAGGACGCGAACCCCTTTCCGGCTGGTTTTATACCGACTGGATCCGCATGCTCGAAGAGAACCCTTCGACCGATATCCTCCGGCTCGGCAGCCGGATCATCCGGGATTTTGTGTCCGAACGCAATGCAAGCCCTTACGAGCCATGTACGCTCTCCATGGTCCGTCTGGATCAGATCCCCCTTCTTTGTGAAAGCCTCGGTGCCTGGATGGAACATGCTGCCGGTCCTTCCGCCTCTTTCTTTTCGCATGCCGGTATACGCAGCCGGCTCAAAGACGTCGGCCCGGGTGCCTATGACCAGGCAGATCTTATCTCTTTTCTTGAGCATGCTGCCGGAGCCGGCTTTACCGAAGGCACCGCTTCCCTGATTGCAGATGTCCGTGACGCAGTCGTGCTCTCTGAGCATAACCGGACGGCAGGCACTCCCTGCGGCCTCTCGTTTTACTATCCCTTTCTTTACCCTGATCAGTATGACCGCACGGCCGGCAGCTTGAAAGCTGCCGGGTTTCCGTCAGATTACTTTCAGTACTTCGACAGCTTTTTAAGCCGCCTCGAAAAGGAGCGCGCGGAAAGCCTGCCTGACGATGAATTTACCGGCGTCCGTATCCTCGCGGACGGGAGCATTGATCCTGCCTCAGCTGACGGAGCCTGGCTGGTCTCCTCTCTCGGTTTTAAGCAGCTTTGCATCTCCGGCAAGGGTTATGTTTACGCCGGAAAATACGACCCGGATCCCGACGGGAACAGTTCCCTTTATGACGCCGGCCGGGGATATTATCTTGAGATCGGCGGTCGCCTTGTTTCCTATGAACCTGCGTCCGAATACGATGACGGCCGGACCGGATATGTCAACGCGATCCTGAACGGTTCCCGTTATATCAGGCTCCGGCTCATATCAGACCCCGGATACTCAGATGTAAACATCGCCGGATACCTGGAGGTTACGGACTCTGTCGTGACCGGTCATGAAGATACCCTTGTCCCGCCTGTAAGAGGGCTGCGTAAGCTTCAGCCGGGCGACCGGCTGCAGTTTTGCTTTGATCATTACCGGATCATCCGCCACCGCCCGGTCTTTGACGGCGTCGTCGCGCTGGATGCGCCGATTGTCTGCGGCGGCCGGCTTTCCGCCAGCCGCTGTAAAGATCCCGAGGCCTACCTTTCTCCAGCCGGTACCGTCACCACCCGTGAAGGCTTCGTTTATCTTGAAGAAAGCAGTGCCCTTCCGGTCTTTCAGATCACGGATATCTATGGCCGGGAAACATTCATCCGTGCCATCGACGCGTGGGACCCCGAGGTCGTCATCCGTATTGCGCCGGACGAAAAAGCCGGAGCACCGGAAGCTCCCTTTGCTTCCGATGCCCCGGCAGATAATTCAGCCGTCAGGCAAAGCTCTTATTCTCTTCTCCTGCCTCCCGGACACGTTTACTGATCAATGACAGCGTTGTTGGCCTCATTGGCACGTGCCTGTTCTTCTATGGCATTTTCCTTGCTGTTTAAGATGCTCATGAACTCCTCGCCCGTGATCGTTTCCTTCTCATAGAGGTACTTGACGATCTCATGCAGCTTCATGATATTATCCTCAAGGATCTTGTAGGCCTTCTGGTGCTGCTGCTTTACAAGCGCGACCACTTCGTCATCGATCGCTTTCAGGGTCTCTTCCGAGCATGCGATGGACATATCACCGCCAAGGTAGGCGTTGTTTTTGGACTGCAGCGCAACCATATCGAAGTTATCGCTCATACCGTACTGTGTGATCATGCCGCGCGCGAGCTTGGTCGCCTGCTCAATATCATTGGAGGCGCCGGTCGTGATGCTCTTGAAGATCAACTCCTCCGCGGCACGTCCGCCGGTCAGGGTAGCGATCTTATTGGTCAGTTCCTCACGGCTCATGAGATAATGGTTGCCGTCGTCATCGACCTGCATCGTATAGCCGAGCGCGCCCGATGTACGGGGGATGATCGTGATCTTATGAACAGGCGCGGAATTATCCTGCATCGCTGCGACCATGGCGTGTCCGACCTCATGATAAGCTACGATCAGCTTCTCTTTATTGGTAAGCACCTGGTTCTTCTTCTTATATCCGGCCATAACGACCTCGATGCTCTCTTCGAGATCCTGCTGGTTGACTCTGTCCCTGCCGGCTTTTACTGCGCGGAGCGCCGCCTCATTGATCATGTTGGCAAGCTCTGCGCCGGAAGCACCGGGGCATGCCTTCGCGATCTGCTCCCAGTTAATGTTGCCTGCCATCTTGACGTCCTGGGCATGGACCTTCAGGATATCGACTCTGCCCTGCATATCAGGAAGCTCTACCGGCACACGGCGGTCAAAACGGCCGGGTCTTAAGAGTGCCGGATCCAGCGCATCGGGCTGGTTGGTCGCGGCAAGGACAATGATGCCCTTGGAACCGTCGAAGCCGTCCATCTCGGTAAGCAGCTGGTTCAGGGTCTGCTCTCTTTCATCATTGCCGCCGTACGCACCGCCGCCACGTTTCTTACCGATGGCGTCGATCTCATCGATAAAGATGATACAGGGTGCCTTTTCTTCCGCCTGCTTGAACAGGTCACGGACCTTCGCAGCGCCCATGCCGACGAACATTTCTACAAACTCGGAGCCCGCAATGCTGAAGAACGGAACGTCCGCCTCGCCGGCAACTGCCTTCGCAAGCAGTGTCTTACCGGTACCGGGAGGGCCCACCAGCAGGGCGCCCTTCGGGATCTTGGCGCCGATCGCGTTGTACTTCTTCGGCTCATGCAGGAAATCGACGATCTCCGCAAGCAGCTCCTTAGCCTCATCCTCGCCCGCGACATCCTTAAATGTCACGCCGGTCTTATCCTTTTCATATACCTTGGCGTTGGCCTTACCGAATCCGCCGAACATACCGCCGCCGGCACCCATGGACTCGGTCATCTTCTTGCTTAAACGCATGCCGAGCCAGATCATCAGGGCAAAAGGCAGAAGGTTAAAGATCAATGTCACAAGCGGTGAAGCCTTGGCGGGGATCTCCTGCGTAAAAGTCGCGCCAGCGTTGTACATCCGGTCGACTTCACCGATATAGTTGATACGTCCGGTCTCATAGACCGTATCGCCGCTCTTTAACGTAAAGCGGATCGAATCGGTGTCCAGCGCCACCTCGTTGACATTGGAATTATCCAGTTCCTCCAGGAAGGTGTCATAGGACGCCTTGACGATGGTCCGCTGCTGCAGGGAGGGAAGCAGCACCGTATTGATCAGGATCATGATGCCGAGAACGATCAGGTAGTAGACGATCATCGGCTTTTTCGGCGGTTTTAACCCTTTGTTGTTCCTGCTTCCGTCGTATTTATCCTTATCGGGATCATTCATAAAATCAAAAATGTTGCCTAAGTTTGCCATATTACTCCGTTTCTTTATTCTATAAACTCTGTGCCGTCTGCATTGGCACTGCTGCCTTATAAATCAAACTGTGTATTAGTATATAGAAATCAATTAGCACTTTCAAGTCTCGAGTGCTAATATTCATAAATAATTTATAGTTTTTACAATATTGCTTGACAGAACAGGTAAAAATGATTAGAATGTTCAAAATTTGATATTTTTTTAATTTTTTGAACATACATCGAGGAATGAAATGAAGAAGATAAGAAATATAGACCCGGCGACAACATTGATCCCATTCGTGATCATATTCATACTCTGCCTTTGCTTTATCATAAACCCTTCGGGATCTACGGCAGGGCTCGGCGTGATCCGCGGATTCCTCGGCGACGATCTCGGCGTTTATTATCTCGCCGTCGGCCTTGCGATCTTCGGGGTCTCCCTCTACATTGCGTTCTCAAAATACGGAGATATCGTCCTCGGAAAGCCCGGCGAGAAAGCCCAGTACAACTTTTTCTCCTGGGGTGCCATGATGTTTACGTCAGGTCTTGCGGCGGACATCCTCTTTTATTCCTTCTGTGAATGGATCCTTTATGCCAATGAACCGCATCTCGCAGAACTTGGCTCCATTCAGGACTGGGCTTCCACCATGCCGCTCTTTCACTGGGGACCCATCGTATGGAGCTTCTACGCTACGCTCGCGGCATGCTTCGGTTTCATGCTTCATGTGAGAGGCTGCCATAAGCAGAAGTATTCCGAAGCCTGCCGGCCCATCCTCGGCGATCAGACGGACCGCCTTCCAGGTAAGCTGATCGATATCCTCGCCGTGATCGCGCTGATTGCCGGTACGGCTACGACATTCTCATTGGCGACGCCGCTCTTAAGCAGCGCGATCAGCACACTCTTCGGTTTCGCAGACTCCAAATGGCTGACCATCGCGATCCTGCTGTTCATCTGCCTGGTCTATACCGTTTCTGTCATGCGCGGTATGAAGGGCGTCAATTTCCTGGCCCATATCTGCATGTACGTTTTCTTCGCCCTGCTGGTCTATGTCCTCGTCTTCGGTGGCTATGCCCGTTACACGATCGAAACAGGCTTTACGGCGATCGGCAATCTGGTACAGAACTTCATCGGTTTAAGCACATGGACGGACGCGCTCCGCAGCTCTTCCTTCCCGCAGAACTGGACGATCTTCTACTGGGCGTACTGGCTGGTTTGGTGCGTGGCGGCGCCTTTCTTCATGGGCGGCATCAGCCGCGGCAGGACTGTCCGCCAGGTCATCCTGGGCGCATATATCTTCGGCCTCGGTTCCACCTTCATTTCGTTCATCACGCTCGGCAACTACTCTCTCGGACTGCAGATGCACGGAAAGCTTGATGTTATGGGCGTCTATGCCGCAAGCGGGGATCTCTATCAGACCATCATGGCTGTGATCCAGACCCTGCCGGTACCGCAGATCGTGCTCTGCCTGCTGATCCTCTCCATGATTGCGTTTTACGCGACCTCCTTTGACTCGATCACTCTGGTTGCCTCTGCCTACTCCTATCGCCGCCTTGCCGAAACGATCGGCAGCGACGAAACGGTTTCCGTCGCTGAAGAGAACGCTGCAAACGATGTCAATGCTGACGAGACCGCGGAGGCCTCCAACGGCATGAAGCTCTTCTGGGCGATCCTACTCATCATGCTGCCGATCGCCCTGCTCTTTTCCGAAAGCAGCATGAACAACCTCCAGACCGTATCCATCATCGCGGCCTTCCCGGTAGCGATCGTCATCCTGCTCATCATCGCGAGCTTCCTGAAAGACGCAAAGAACTACCTGAACCGAAATTAAATCTCCGTACGCAGGCGTCCGTTGATTTTCCTCATTGCGAGCACAAGTAAGGAGCTGTCACAGCGGTGACAGCTCCTTTCGTTTCAATCGTTTATGCAGTTTCTGCTTTACACTTACAGCAGTTCCTGGTGCTCCAGGATCCAGTTACCTGCCTGGCAAGCCGCGCAGAAGCAGATCTTCTCTCCTGCCGCAAGCTTCTCATCGGCGATCGCGGTCATCTTTGCGGCCTGCTCCTTGCCGAATACCGCCGCGCCTGCATCGGATGCAAAGAATGCGCGCACCCCGTCCAGAGGCTGAACGTCTTCCTTCAGTTCCGCAATCAGATCTTCCGCTGCAGCTTTCTGCGCATCCGTACCGACTGCGTCAACATACTTTTTGGCAGCATCCTTCAGCTCCGCGCAGCAGCTGGGTGCTGCAGTCATTTCTTCGATCTTCTTCATAAGCGCTTCATTTGCCATTGCTATATCCTCCATTTGTATTGTCTGTGATTTCATAGATTACCATCAAAGCCAATATATCAGATTTCTTCCGTCGCCTCAAGCAATATCTCATGCGCTACCTGGTCTTCATATGCGTCAGCCGTATTATCGATCATATCGCCATATCCCGTGAGTGCGGCAAAAGGCGAAAACTGCGCGGCCCGGTCTGACATGGACATCTGCCGGTGCTTTACGGATACGGGATGAGAAAGACCGATGATATCCGCATACCGGCGCACCTCAGGTGTAAGATCTCCGGTTCGGTCACCTGCCGCGTTTCTTCCGGTCGTCCCGGCCATCACTCCCCTGCCGGTGTTTTTCCCTTTTTCATCACTCATGCTCTGTGGCCTCCGATCTGCGCGTTTCTTTCTCTTGCAGTCGCGCCGTCCATGAAGCTGGTGCCTTTCAGGATCGCGTTTTTACCGTACTTTTTCCGGATCTCGAGGACCGCTTCCTGACGCCTGTGCTCCCGCTCCAACGCCGCTTCTTCTTCCTCCCGTATGCGCTCCGTCGCTTCGGGATCTGTAAAAAGATCCAGCTGCCTGTTTTCCTCCGAGGTTTCCCTCGCCTTTCTGGCGAGATCCTCCGGTACGACATGGTTTGCGACCACGTACATCCTTCGAACCAGCAGCACGGGATCGACGATCCGGTCATAAAGCTCCATAACGGCGTCGATGATACGTTCTGTCGATGACATCATTCTTCCGAGATTGATGCTGCCGTGTGCCTGCTTCGGTACCTTTCTGCCGTACCAGTCCTTTG
The DNA here is from genome assembly GCA_017455005.1 of Lachnospiraceae bacterium. GTDB lineage: Bacteria > Bacillota > Clostridia > Lachnospirales > Lachnospiraceae > Avilachnospira. The sequence goes on from JAFTBX010000027.1 coordinate 6,978, forward strand.
CGACTTCTCCCTTATACTTTTTCCGGATCTCCGGATCATCGAGACTTGTCATGTCGTAGCCTACGGTCAGAACCATCTGATCCGCTTCCAGGCCTTTTTCGACCATGTCCAGCACCAGTGAATCGGTCATTTCCCGAACCACGATCTTCGCTTTATCAAACGGGTACGGTTCCTGCAGCACCTGCCCTGAGGAAAGGGAGTTGTTCTCCGGACGGTATGCCTTGATATCTTTGATTCGGCAGGGCTCCCATCCCCAGGCGTGGTCGATCAGCAGCTCGGCATTGATCCCGAACAGGCGGTATAACAGATCCTCGTTTTCCAGCGAGCACCGGGCGATATCTCCCATGGTAAACAGTCCGTTTGCCTCGAGCTTCCTGGTATATCCGCGGCCGACCCGCCAGAAGTCTTTCAAGGGTCTGTGGGCCCAGAGTTCTTTCCGATAGCTCAGTTCATCGAGTTCGGCGATCCTTACGCCGTCCTGATCCGCCGGCATCTTCTTTGCAACGATATCCATCGCGATCTTGGCCAGATACAGATTCGTTCCGATTCCGGCAGTTGCGGTAATGCCCGTTTCTCTCAGGACGTGACGGATCATCGTCATGACCAGCTCATGCGCGCTTTTGTGGTATAAGGGCAGGTACTCCGTAAGATCGATAAACACCTCGTCAATGGAGTATACATGGATATCTTCCGCGGAAACATACTCCAGATAGATATTGAAGATCCTGGAGCTGTACTCCATGTAATAAGCCATCCGCGGTGTAGCGACTTCATACGCCAGTTCCAGTGTCGGATCCCGCTTAAGTTCCGGTCCGTAGATCGAACTTCCGAAAAACGGCTTGCCGCGAAGCCTGTACTTTCGTTCCCGGTTAATCTCCCCGACCCGCTGCACCACTTCAAAAAGGCGGGCTCTTCCGGGGATCCCGTACGATTTCAATGACGGAGAGACCGCGAGGCAGATCGTCTTTTCAGTACGGCTTTTGTCCGCGACCACGAGGTTTGCTGTCAGCGGATTCAGGCCACGCTCCACGCATTCCACGGAAGCGTAGAACGACTTCAGGTCGATCGCTGCGTATATTCGGTTGTCTGAAGTTTGCTGCTTCGACATCTTTACACCTGAAACATCCTGAGCTTCAATATTTCTGCGACAGTTTTTCCGACACTTTACCAGTGCAGCCGGTGCAGTTCTCCCTGCCCCGAAAGCTCCGGGAATCCGTTTTGCCGGAGTGCTTCATAGAGGATAATGGCTGCGGAATTTGCGAGATTCAGCGAACGGATCTCTCCCCACATGGGGATGCGCACACAGGTGTCCGGATGCTCTACCAGGATCTCTTCGGGGATTCCGCGTGATTCATTTCCAAGCATGATAAAATCATCCGGGCCGTAGCTGACATCCGTATACGCCTGGCGGGCTTTGGTCGTCGCGTACCAGAGCCTGGCGCCGTTAGCGAAAGCGTCGCTGTTTTTCTCCAGAAAATCCTCGTAGTCCACGTACTGGAACAGCTTGACCTTGTCCCAGTAGTCCATCCCTGCCCGTTTGATCTCTTTCTGGCTGATCACAAAGCCATATGGCCTGATCAGATGGAGCTCTGTATCCGTCGCCGCGCAGGTGCGGCCAATGTTGCCGGTATTCAGAGCGATCCCCGGCTCATGCAGTACGATCTTCATCATAAACTCCCTGACAGCATCGCTGTCTTTTGCTTCTTTTGTTTTATTGTATCACAGATCCTTCGTCCGCGGCTGACCGGGAAACATGGATTTGCGGATCCGGACATCAGTTTTTTCATCATTCACGAATGATTATGCTATAATAAATTTACTGGTAGTTTGTTCTCCAACATGTCTGTCTTCCGCCAAGGCAGCATTTTCATGGTTTGTTCCGGCGGCTTTCCGGAACGAAGGAGGAATAACGATGACAAACGATTCTCTGGCCAGACAGGCCTTTGATCTGGTCAACCAGCTCCGTCGGCAGAACGGCCTTTCTGCACTTCAATGGAGTGACGGCCTCAAAGCCGCATCCGATGTGCGTGCCGCCGAGGCGGGCACCAGGTTTTCCCACACCCGTCCGAACGGGCAGGACTGGTATACCGTCGATCCTGCACTTGTATATGGAGAGAACCTGGGCAACAACTTTGAAGATGCCCGTCAGATCGTCAAGTGCTGGATGGACTCACCGACGCATAAGCAGAACATCCTGGATCCCAACTTCAAGACCTGCTCTATCTCTGTTGAAAATGTACATGGAACCAATTTCTGGGCGCAGCTTTTCGGCTGCTGATCCGGACCTGATGAAACTATATAGGGACTGTACGCTCTGTCCGCGATCCTGTCATGTAAACCGCTTCAAAGGAAGCGGTTTTTGCGGTGCCGGCATACAGCCGAAGCTCGCGCGTGCCGCCCTTCATCTCTGGGAAGAACCCTGCATCAGCGGCAAAAGCGGCTCCGGTGCCGTATTTTTTTCCCACTGCACGCTTCGATGCATCTTCTGTCAGAACCACGACATCAGTGCGGGCGGATTCGGCAGGGAGATCTCCGTACCGCAGCTTGCGGAGACATTTCTCCGCCTGCAGGAAGAGGGCGCTGCCAACATCAACCTTGTCACCGCGACCCACTTCCTTCCGTCCGTGATCCTGGCTCTGGACGCAGCGCGGCCTTCACTTCATGTTCCCGTCGTCTATAACTGCGGCGGGTTCGAGACCACTGAGACTGTCCGCTTGCTCGACGGATATGTAGATATCTGGCTTCCGGATATGAAGTACTTTGACGATCAACTTGCGCTAAAGTTTTCCGCTGCCCCGGATTATCACAAGACCGCGACAGAAGCGATCCGGCAGATGATCCTGCAGGCCGGTCCTCCGGAGTTTGCGGAAGAAACTGAGACCGGGTCCCCGGCGCTTATGAAGCGTGGCGTGATCATAAGGCACATGGTCCTTCCCGGGCACCGTAAAGACTCGATCGAATTGCTCCGCCACCTTGCGTCTTCCTTCCCGAAGAACGCTTTCCTGATCAGCCTTCTGAGCCAGTATACCCCGTTTTATAAAGCAGCTTCCGACGCGGCGTATCGTTCACTGAACCGCCGCATCACAAGTTTTGAGTACGACTCCGTTGTCAATGAAGCCGTCGCCCTCGGATTGAAAGGCTATATGCAGGAAAAAAGCAGCGCTAAAGAAGAATACACGCCTTCCTTTGATCTGGAAGGCGTGCCTTGAATCCGTATAATACAAATATCCGGCGGTTCAGCCGATCATGTCCCTGATAAGCAGCAGGGATCCGTGCCGAACCGTGACTTTCGCGGTCTTTCCGGGGATAACTTCATTGCTGACAGCATACTGATAGTATGGCTGGATCTCCGCATCATTCAGTTCATATTTGGCGTCTTTGATCGTAACGCCCGAGACCTTGCCGTCAATCGCAACCAGTGAAAAGTACGCATAAGAGTCATCGATCTCAATCGTCTTTCCCTCCGGGATATACTCGATCTCTGAGTAATCATCCACGATCATCGCCTTTTTGCCGAGCTCCGAAAGTCTGAGCAGGATGTAAACATTGCTCAGCGTATGGTCGAGCCGTCTTCCGGTCATGCCGACAAGCAGGTAATCATCATATCCTCTGCGCAGGGCTTCGCTGACAGCGTACACCGTGTCGGTATCATCCTTTTCCGTCGGCAGTACGATCGTCTCAACTTCCGTTTCAGGCTGTTCATAGGAGTCAAAATCGCCCGTGATCAGATCCGGCTCCACTGCCAGACCCTCTCTGTGCTTCAGACCACAGTCGCAGTAGATCACGTAGTCATCCCTGCGGATATAGTGCCGCACCCGTTCGTAGTCTTCGATCGGCGCGCCGCCGACGATCAGACATCTCCTTTTTGTTTCTTCCATTTTGCTTTCGCCTCTTTCCATCTATGTATTACAGCTCAGGCCGGTCTGCTTTGACAGCTAATGACCCGTCGCTGATTTCTTCAATGATATAGATCGGGCGGTCCTGCATTTCCCGGAACATGATCGCTATGTAACCCCCCATGATGCCGAGCAGCATAAAGAGCACGGCAAACATAAAGCAGAGCACGATCACGATCGTCGCGTAACCGCTCGGAGCGCCGCTTCTGGTAAACAGCGTGTAGATGATCAGCAGCACACCCAGCAGCCCCGAAACGAGTCCTGCATAGATCCCCAGCTTCAGCGGTATATTGGAAAAGCAGATGATCGTATCCATCGCGAGCTTCCAGAGCTTTCGGAAACTGTAATGGCTTTGTCCCGCCACTCTTGCCGCCGCCTCATAACTGATCGTGGTCTTCTGAAATCCGATATTCTGGACAAATCCTCTCAGGAAACGGACCTTTTCCCGGTAGTTTCTCCGAAGGACATCTGCCGCCGCTTTGTCGATTGCAAAGAAATCCGACGCCGCCGGTTCCATCTTTACCTCGGAGATCCGGTTGATCAGTCTGTAAAACATATCGGAAGTAAAATTCTTGGCAGCCCCTGCCGTTTTGTTCCGGGTCCGGATCATATTGATCACATCATACCCTTCTTCAAAACGATCAAGGATCTCCGGGATCAGTGCAGGCGGATGCTGAAGATCAGCATCCATAAAGACGAGATAGTCCCCTCTTGCATAGTCGAGCCCCGCTGTCATAGCCGCTTCGTGACCGAAGTTGCGCGAAAAGCTGATCACGGACACATGCTCCGGATCCTGCCGCTGAAACTCTTCCAGTATCTCACGGCTTTTGTCGGCACTTCCGTCATTGACAAAAAGAAGCTGATAACCGGGCGCTTCCGCCCCGCCTTTTGAGCGGCTTTCCACAAGATCATCCAGTATTTTCTTTGTTGTTGCGTAGAACTGTTTCAGCGCCTTTTCTTCGTTAAAGACGGAAACGATCACGCTGATACACTTGCTCATAGACTTTTATCCCTGCTGCCGCAGTAATAGCTGACTGCCTTATTCATTCACGATACCGCTCAGCGTGTGACCGGCTCCTGTGGCTTGCCGTCCTTGAAGACCTCGATCTCATCCGAGTGGGACGGCACAAGTTTTTCCTCCGGCGGAAGCTGCATATAGTCACCGTAGATCACCCTGAGGACCTTGTCCGGTTCCGCGGGTGCCATCAGCATATGGCCTTCAAACTCGAGCTCAGTCGTCTCCTCCGACCATTCCCTCTCTACCGTATCCTGCATGTAATCCGGCTGGTAGTTGGAGTAATACATGCGCTTTGTCTTCCGGTCGTTATACTTACGGGAGAGCTCGTCCTGCGCACGAAAGAGTTCTTTCATGTCTTTCTTTTTGCCCCTGCTTACGAGCATTTCGACCTTGCGCCGGTCTGACGCGCTGTACTTATCCATGTCCAGCTGAAAGCGATGGCTCATGGCATAGCCGTAGATCATTTTCTGCCGGAACCTTGTCAGAGAATCGGCAAGTCCGTTATCCGGGATATTATCCAGGATGAAAATGTCAACCCAGAGGTGGTTGAGCTTGCCCTCATAAAACTCCGTTTCCGGGGTCTCGGCACGCCGTCTTGAATTGAGATAGATGATGCGCGGTGTAAAGTCATAGAATGCTTCACCGCCCCGGTATTCGTCAGGCATCACAAGCTGCATCGTATCCGGCAGCCCGTCTTCAGCCTTTCCTTTTCCGGAAGCATCCCCCCGGATCAGTTCAAAAAAACGGTCAAAGTTTTCCCGGGTCATCGCGATATCGACGTCGTCATCCCAGGGGATAAACCCCTTGTGCCTCACAGCGCCGAGCAGCGTTCCGGCATCCATCAGATATTTGATTCCGTGCGCTCTGCAGATCCGGTCGACCTCCAGCAGGATCTCCAGACTGGCATCCTGTGCTTCCTTCAGTCGGACAGTATTGTAAACATTGATCGTACCCATTATTACTCCTTTGTCCTGTATCCTCAGGTCCGGCTTGACTTACTGCATACGCACGGCTTCACAGATCGTCTTTGCCATATATTCCAGACGGTCCTTTGTCATACCCGGATAGACGCCGATCCAGAACGTCCGTTCAGTGATGATATCCGTATTGGTCAGTTTCCCGACGACCCGGTATGCTCTGTCGTCTCCGCGGACAGCGTCAAAACATGGCTGTCTCGTCAGGTTGCCTGCAAATAGCAGCCTGGTCTGAACGCCGCAGCCCTCCACGTAACGAAGGACTTTCGTACGGTCGATACCTTCTGCGAGCGTCATACAGAAGCCGAACCAGCTCGGATCCGAAGCCTTTTCCGCCTCGGGAAGTATGATGCGGTCCGAAGTATCTGCCAACGCTTCTCTTAAGAATGCCCAGTTTTCTTTTCTCTTTTCCACAAAGCGCGGGAACTTCTTCAGCTGAGCACATCCGACGGCTGCCTGCATGTCACTGATCCCGAGATTGTATCCGAATGTGGAGTATACGTATTTATGGTCGTATCCGGCAGGAAGCGTTCCGTGCTGTCCGTCATAGCGGTGGCCGCAGCGGTTATCCTGTCCGGACTTGCAGATGCAGTCCCTGCCCCAGTCGCGCATACTGAGCATGATCTTCTGAAGAAGCGGATCCTTTGTATAGACAGCGCCGCCTTCTCCCATCGTCATATGATGCGGCGGGTAGAAGGAAGATGTGCCGATATCACCGGCCGCGCCGGTCATGACCCACTCTCCGTTCAGCTGATACCGGCTTCCGAGCGCGTCGCAGTTATCCTCGATCAGCCAAAGGCCGTGCTTTTTGCAAAACTCCGTGACTGTCGCCAGATCAAAGGGATTGCCCAGAGTATGCGCCAGCATGACCGCCTTCGTTTTATCGGAAAGCGCGTTTTCGAGCTGCTTAGCTTCGATATTATACTCCGGGATCTTTACATCCACGAAAACCGGCACCGCGCCGAAGTTCAACATGGGCGTCACGGTCGTCGGAAATCCCGCTGCGACTGTGATTACCTCGTCACCTCTCCGGATCGCGCGATCTCCCAGCTGATGCGCCGTCAATGCCATAAATGCCAGAAGGTTTGCCGAGGAGCCGGAGTTGACCACATCCGCGTACGGAACGCCGATGTAGGCCGCCAGTCCTTTTTCAAACTCGTCCGTATATCTTCCCATCGTCAGCCAGAACTCCAGCGCACTGTCCGTGAGATTGACCATCTCGTCATGGTCATAAACGCGGGCAGCGTAAGGGATCCGGTCGCCTTCATGGTACGGCTTATCTTTCCCGGTGTTATGATAGAGGTCGCAGTATTCACTGACCAGCTCCAGGATCTTTCCGCGTGCCTCTGATTCATTCAGATCTTTAAAAAAATTGCTCATTCTATATGCTTCCTGTAATTGTAAACTCATGTATCTGCCGTATCAGTTCTTCGTTGGCAGCTTCATTGCTTTGTACCCATGCCTTGGCCCAGTCAGTGATGGCCTTTACCGTGCGGTCCATATGCCATACCGGCTTCCAGCCGAATACCTGCTTCAGCTTGCGGTTGTCCAGCTTCAACAGGCCTGCTTCGTGCGGTCCGGATGGTGCCGCGGGCGTCTCCCAGCGGATCCCTTCACCATACGATGATGTAAACAGATCACAAAGCGCGCCTGTCGTGACGCAATCTCCCTCATCCGGGCCGACATTGTACCAGCCGGCATAGGAGCTGTCCTGTGCCTGCTTCATGGCGATCATGAGATAGACCATGAGGGGTTCCAGTACGAACTGGTATGGCCGGATGCTGTAAGGATTGCGCACGGTGATCGTCCTGTGACTGACGGCCGCTCTTACGCAGTCGGGGATGATACGGTCCGGACTGAAGTCTCCGCCGCCGATGACATTGCCCGCGCGGGCTGTTGACACTGCTACGCCTGCAGCATTTAGAAACGATGCCGCATAGCTGTGCGTCACAAGCTCCGAACAGGACTTCGAGTTGGCATAAGGGTCATACCCGTCGAGCTTATCATCCTCCCGATAGGCGTATCCGGGCTTTTCTTCATTGAGATATACCTTGTCCGTCGTCACATTGAGGAATGATACGCAGCACGGATTGCGCCGTACGCATTCGAGCAGGTTGACCGTTCCCATCACATTGATCTCATAGGTCTCCCTCGGGATCCGGTAACCCTCACGAACGATCGGCTGTGCTGCCAGATGAAGCACGATATCAGGCTCCACGCGGTTATAGAAGCTTTCCAGCTCATCCATATCCCGGACGTCCGCGATATGGCTCTCTGCGATGCTTTCTTCGGGAGCCTGCCCGTTTGTCAGGCGCACATGCAGCTGTGTCTCCGAACGGGACGACATACCGCTGCCGTAAAGAATGTCGAAAAGACAGGGATCCGTCCCCGCTTTCAGCGCATAGCCGTAGACCTTTGCCCCGAGCATTCCTAAAAGCACCGTCAGGTAACTTCCCTTGAAACCGGTGTGTCCGGTCACAAGCACCTTTTTCCCATGATAGAACGACTTCAGTTCATCAAAGCTTACCATAGGAGGACCTCCTTACCATACCTTCCAGGGTGCTGCGCCGGCAGCCCAGAGTTCTTCCAGTTTTTTCTTCTCTCTCTGCGTATCCATGCACTGCCAGAAGCCGGTATGGTAGTATCCCATCAGCTGGCCTTCCTTGCTCAGCTTCTCCAGCGCGTCCTTTTCCAGGATCGTCGTGTCATCTTCGAGGTAATTAAAGATCTCTTTATTGAAGACCATGAACCCGCCGTTGATCAGGGATGCGTCGCAGTCCTCCTTTTCTCTGAAGGAAGTGATCCGGCCGTCGCTGTCAGTCTCAAGCACGCCCTTCAATTCGGAAATGTTGACTGTGGTGATCGTTGCGATCCTGCCGTGTGATTTATGAAACGCTTCGAGCGCTTTCAGATCAACATTGCATACCCCGTCGCCGTAGGTAAGCATGAAGCTTTCGTCACCGACAAATTCGCGGATCCTGCGGATGCGTCCGCCTGTCATCGTATGCAGACCGGTATCGATGACACTGACCTTCCAGTTTTCGGAATTATTGTTATGGATGATCATCCCGTTGGACGCAAGATCAAATGTGATGTCGGAATTGTGCAGAAAATAATCCGCGAAATACTCCTTGATCACATACTGCTTGTATCCGGCGCAGATGATAAACTCATTATAGCCGAAAGAAGAGTAGTACTTCATGATATGCCAGAGGATCGGCTTGTCCCCGATCTCGATCATGGGCTTCGGCTTCAGATGGCTTTCTTCGCTGATGCGCGTGCCGAGTCCTCCCGCAAGTATTACGACCTTCATATCCGTTTATCCTCCGTTGTTGCTTTTTCAGCCGGCATTGTCCGCGGCTTCTTCAAATACAGGCATCCGGAAAACATTGAGCCTGTTTTCTTCCAGGATCCCGATCGCCCTGTAAAGGACCGCCGGATCCTTATGCCATTCCATGACGCGGCACAGATCTTCTTCCGTATAATCACTGTACGAAAGCAGCGCTGCTGCCATGTTCTCGTAATTTGCCTCCCTGTAGGGAGCTTTTCTGATCTCCTGATATGTAGTATAGCAGTTTCCTGCCGCAATGAAAACTGCCGCGGCCGCAGCGGCTGCCATCAGGCGCTTTTTCCTTCGCTGCGCCGCCCTTCTCTGCACTCTTTTATGCTCCTTGCAGTAAAGCGCAAACACGAGAAGCATTCCGAGGATGCCGATCATAAACTGGCCGGCATACCGGGAGCTTAACGCATAGCTTTCACTTAAGAAGATCCACCTTCCGACAGTCACCAGCACATGGTTCATAAGGCCGGAGACCAGAAGGATCAGCGGGAAAACAGTTTTTTCCAGCATATCGCCCGTAAAGTACAGAACCAGCGCAAAGACATACGCCCCCAGGACCAGCGCGCCTGCAGCCAGTACTGCCGCATCCGGAAGCGCACCGCCGCCCGGGAAAAATGCCTGTATCGTTTCCTGTCCGAGGACCGTTCCCGCAAAGGTCTTCACAAAGAATCGCGGAAGGAACCACGGCTGTGTCAGGATGACATCCTTCAGACTCATTTCGGTTGCCCCGGCGTGTTCCCAGACCGCAAAATGCCGGCTCAGCATGTAGAGCAAAAGAGCTGCCAGCGTCATCGCGAGTATCCCGCAGAACATACCTTTTTCTCCCTTTCCGGCCCAGCTGTTCGCGCCGCCGGTAAGGATCCCCAAAAGCGAGATAAGGATCATGGTGCATGCATAGGACGCAATGTACTCTCCCGCAAAAAGCAGCCACAAAAAAGGCATCAGCATCAAAAGCAGCTCCTGCTTTGCGTCCGCTTCCCCCGTCCACAGCAGGTCCAGAAGCTGATAGTTCACAAAAAACAGGCCGAAAGATACCACATGCGCCCATGCCGTTCCGTTTAACAGGATCTCCCACTTGTTGAGGGAGAACAGAACAACGCCGGTCACGATCTGCCAGAATACCCCTATCTTATGGCGGTACATATAGATATACAGGGTCAGCGCGATCAGCCCCATACCGCCAAGCGTCAGCATGCGGTCAAAAGTGACGGAAAGACCGAAACTCCGGACATTGACCGCGCGCGCCAAAAATGACGCGGGGATACGGGTCAGGATATCCGGCACCAGCAGACGCTTCAGGTTCGTTACGTCCGGCAGGTAATCATCGATGATGCGGATATAGTCCGAATAAACCACATCGGCACCGGCGCTTCTTACATACCACAGCAAAAACAGCAGTCCCAGAACGGGGATCAGTCCATATTTGATTTTGTTGATCCTTTCATGAAACTGCATCGCTTGTATCTCCCGGGATTTTTACACCTGCCCGGATCTCTTCCGTCAGATCTCTGTAGGCATTTTCCTCCGGCACTTCCTGAAGCACCAGAGCTTTTCCGGACAGTACGTCGCCGACCGGTACGTCTGCGAGGCTTTGCGCGAAGATAACTCTGGTTCCTTCGGCCTTTTTCTCCGGATCGTAGGGCTTAAAGAAGGTTCGACCGTAAAAATCCGTCATCTCGTATGTGTTTTCAAGGATATAGACATCTTTTCCGAAAATGCCTTCCGTCCCATATTTTTCCACGGTCTGCTCCGCGAGTGAATTCATGCGGAGCTGATTCGGCCAGAAATAAAGCTTCGGATAGTATGTCCTGTAGAACAGGTTGCAGTTGAGGCTCAGGATACAGTATCCCGCAAAAAGTAATGTCAGAAGTACGCGGGGCACTGTGATGCTGCCCGCTTCGCTTTCCGGCGCCCACCGCATTCTGCAGCTTTCTGAGACCTCTCCGATCATGCAAGCAGCAAAAAGAAGCGCTGCGGCATAGGACACATAGATCCACCGCATCTCAACACGGATCGTTACAGAAGAACAGCCGATGCAAAGCGCGATAAAGGCTATGAACAGTATAGCGGTCTCGATATGCCCGCGCAGGCGTCCTGCCGTTTCCCTTCCTTCTTCCCCGCGCTCCCGCCGCGCTGCTATGATCTCATAAAGGATCATCACGGCAAACGCGATACAGATGAGTCCGATCAGAAGGACGCTGAACTTTGTACAGCGCTTGATCATCGCCGGCGTCTGATCCCAGGGAAGGCCGTTCAGGTGCTCCGGACCGTCATTGACGCCGAAGATGTAGAGAACCTGGCTGTCGGCGAAGCGGATACATTCGGAAAGCCGGAAGGTCTCCGTGACCTCTGTGCCGCCGGTTCCTGCAGGGAGAGCCTTTCCGATCGCAAAGCTCCGGATCAGGACGATCAGGCAGAGCACGGCCGCGGGCGCCGCCCACTGTCCGGCATGGATCTTCTGCCAGTGTTTCCGTACACCCGTACCTTTCTTTTGCTGAAGAAGCCTGACCAGAAGGACATAATAAAACAGCGGAAACAGGCTGATATATCGTTCATGGGTAAATGCCAGCAGAAAATACAGCATAAGTGCCACCGCAAAGTACCCGGATCTTCGGTCCTTCAGATCAGGCCTTCCGGGACCGGCGTCACCTGCATCCGCATGGATATATTCGTAAAGCAAAAAGAGGATCAGGATCGCCATCATCAGCGCCATGGTCTCCATCAATCCGAGCGCCTGCCCGATCTGGTAGTACGCGAAACGGGACGCAAGATAGCATATGGCGACGCCTGCCGCGACATATCTGCACCCCGCAAGTTTTCTCGCCATGAAGTACAGCATCCAGGCTGCCGCAATGTTGCAGACGATGTTAAATGCCACAAACCAGGAAACATGGGTGCCTACGATCATCATCTGAAGATACGTCGCAAGCCAGTATACCGGCCGGAAGCGGGTCGAAGTCCCGATCGGGAACGCGAACTCCCACAGGCTCTGCTCACCATAGCAGGACCACATGTAGAGATCATCCATATATAATCCCCGGATCCGGATATCCCTGTTGACCCAGAAAGCAAACACAGCGATCAGAAGGAGCAGGATCAGCTCCGGGATCAGAGCACGTATTCGGTTTTTATTTCCTTCCTGCTGCATAATCATCAATTCTTATCTGTAGCCGCCGATGCTTTCAAACCAGGCGCACTGCGCGGCAGTACGTTCTATTTTTTCCTGCGGAAGAGGGATCTCCCATTCTTCAGCCATGCGTTCCTTATCGATCTTCGCGAAGATCCTTCCTGAACTGTTTTCCGCCAGCACGACTTCCTCAAAGTCCCCGTCTTCCAGCATGTATTGAAACAGGGTGTCCGCGCGCTGATGGCGCTCGTCCTCTCTGTCTTTCAAAAAAGCAAGATCGGCGTAGATATAGTCAATGTCTGCGAAGCTTAAGTACTCTTTAAAGATGTTCAGCTTGGTATCTGTCAGGTATACATTGCCGCCGCTGCCGTCAATGTCGACCCAGCCCTCCACTCTTCCCTTAAGGAGATAACAGTCCGGTTCCGCCGCAAATGCCACAACGCGGGTGTGCCTGTCCCAGTGCAGCGGATCAAAGATACCAAACTCAACTTCATGATTATAATACCCTCTGTTGACCGGATCTACCGGCGTCAATCCGACCGGACCGGCCCATCCCGTAAACGCCGTAAAATAGATCATGACGCCGGAAAGAAGGATCACCGCCCTTGTATTCCGTCCGCTGAAACGTACCGGGAGATTTTTCCCGAGCGGTGAAACTTCCATCGCCGCTCTTGCGTAAAGCGAGGTGCACCCGATGATGATCACAAGGGTGTAAAGAAGCATGTAATAGTTGCCGTCGATCTGGTAAAGCAAATACAGTGTGATAAGCGACAGTATCGCCATCACGGAAGTGACCGCGCCGACCAGCCAGAAGCCTTCGGGACTGAATGTCCCGTCTTCCGGTACCGCCCCGGTCTTTCCGTCAGAGGTTCCGATCCGCTGAAGGCGGTTCAGGTCCTCCATACACTCAGCCGCTTTTCCCGCGGCAAACGGGATCAGCAGGGCCATCAGTGTAAATGCCAGTCCGCCCCATGCCATTTGCACATGCAGCATATCCTCTCCTGCCGGGCAGAACAGGAACCTGCCAATGCGGCCGAGATAAAACCGCAGTATGCTTACAAGATCAGCCGGTGCCTTACTGCTGACAGGCTGGATCCTGAACGGATACTTAAGCTTCATCCCCAGCTTCTCAAATACACCGGTAAATACACTGGTAAACGGCATCCCGGTAATCAGGTAAGTCCGAAGCGTGATGCCCGTCAGGAAAAGCAGTGACGGGATCAGGATCCGGATACCGTTTTTATCAAGCCCGATCCTATAGCCGGCTCCCTTCCTGTAATACAGCAGAACCGTCAGCACCGTGAGGCCTGTCAGGGAAGAAAAAACCAACGCCGTCGGCTTAAATGCATAGCTTGCGAAAAGCGCCGCAAGTCCCGCGCCGGTCAGCTCGCCCGCAGCTGCTTTGCTGTCTCCGTGTCCCCCGGTCTTTAAAAAGCGGACCGCGCAGTACAGAAAGATCAGCTGCATCAACAGCGTGATCAGGTCGCTCTTTGCGGTCACGGACATGTTGGTGATTCCGGGAACAAGCGACATAAGCAGGGCAGTAAAGACCTCCGCGTTTCTTGACCCGGTCAGAAGGCCGGTGACAGATCCCGCCAAAATCAGGACCAGGACCAGCATCCACAGATTGACGCACAGGACATAAGCATAGGTATGCCCGAAATATAACGGCCTTGTCAGCAGTTCAAATCCCTTGGGATAGGTATAGACCAGATTGACCAGTCCGGTGTTTTCAAAAAATCCCTTCAGCCCGTTCCCCCCGGTAAGCAGCACATCGGAACGGAGTCCGTACCGCAGGGAGTCATAATCGATCGCGATATTGATCCGGCACGCCTGGATCATGACGATGAGGAGCGGTACCAGCGTATACAGGACACGGCTCCGGTCGAGGTAGATCCCGGCCTTTATCTTCAGCACCTGCACGGGCAGCGCGAAGGCACGGAGTTTTCCCTTCAGAATGACAGAAAGGATCCCCGCGATCAGATAAACATAGACGCCTGAAACGATCAGCGGCAAAAGCGCCCTGTGCAGATAGATAAATACAAGCGCCACCGCAGTCCACACGGCTGCCAGCTTTTTTTTGCTCTCAAGCTTCAGAGCGGGTATCGAAAATGCACACAGCATGATCAGGATCTCATACTGCATGCGCACATTTTCTTCTCTTGTCAGTATCTCGATCAGTGCCCGCATCCGGCTTTCGTTCGCTTTCCTTTTCTTGAGGCTCTTATCAGCCCTTTGCCTGTCCGGCCATCCGGGCCTCAGTCATAAGCAGCATATGCTTTCTTATAAAAGTGCATCAGGAGCCGGGCAACAGGTCGCGGCCAGATCCGCTCGAACATTTCCTGCTCCTCCTGCTCCCGGACATGGTTCTTTATATTCTTTTTCGTTTCGGCCTGGTCATGGACCCTGTAGTCCAGCAGTTCCTTTTCAAGGCAGACGAATCTGCCCGGCATACCGCCGAGTCGCCAGAGCGTCTCCCAGTCGATCACAAAATGATAATCATTGCAAAAAACCGGCAGCCCCGTCCGGGTGACATTGTAAGTACAGGTCGGACATCCGATGGAATTGCCGAAGATCAGCGCAGATCGCTTGATCAGCGTCCTGTCCGCCAGTCTGCGAAGCCGCAAGGGAAGCCTTAATATCCGCTTTACCGCTTCCGCTGTTCCCCTGACAGGCTCTGAAGCAGCATTGATCGTCCGGTATCTGGTACAGAAAACGCTCAGATCCGGATAGATCCTGCAGGCTGCTTTCAACGCTTTCAGGTAATCCGGGTGGTAGAGGTCATCCTGATGCGCGACTGTCACCAGTTCCGCCTTCATTTCCCTGACCGCCGTCTCCACCGCAAAGTTCCAGTCGTCCCTGAGGGAACTGGCACCGTCACGCGCATAGAACGGAACATCGTATTTTGCGGCCAGTCCTTTGAGAAATGCGTCCGGCGTGGATGTGCAGATGATAATGCAGGCATCCCCCGCAGTCTGTGCTTTCAGCGAGCGCAGACAGTCCTCCAGATACGGTGAATCTCCATATGCACTTATCGCAAAACAGTGTCTCATCCGTTATTGTCCAAAATAAGTCTCTTCCAGCATCAGGCACAGTGCATGGTAGACCGGCAGATGCAGTTCCTGGATCTTAAATGTTTCCTGTTCCGGAACAATGATCGTACAGTCCGCCGCAGCGCGAAGCTTTCCTCCGTCGCGACCGGTGAGCCCGATCACCCTCATGCCGGCAGCTTTAGCCACAGCCGCCGCTTTCAGGATATTGCGGCTGTTCCCGGAGGTCGTGATGCCGAGGAAAACATCCCCCGGACGGCCGTAGCCGAGCACCTGCTGCGCGAAGATATATTCCGCATCCACATCATTCGCGAATGCCGTACTCAGTGCCGGATGTCCGGTCAGTGCGATCGCCTGCAGGCCTTTCTGCAGCTTCCCGGTCCATTCGCTTTCATGATCCGGGTCAAATGCCGTGATTGCCTGTTTCAGTTCTTCGCTTATCGGCCGGCTCCTTCGAAAGCCCTTCATCAGTTCCCCGACGATATGCTCGCTGTCCGCGCAGGAACCGCCGTTTCCGGCGATGAGGAGCTTATGATCACCGTCATAGCATTCCTTCAGGATCCCGTATGCGGCTTCGATGTCGCCGCGAACTGCCTGAAGCGCCGGATAGCGGCTCGTCAATTCATTCAGTATCAGTTCTGCCTGTTTCATTATTGTGATCCTCCTCAAAGCTCAAAGTATCAGCGATACCTCCGCAGCGCCACGTAGAGACGTCCTTTCCTGCTGCTGCCGCCGATCCCGTCATAGATAAACTTGCCGTGTCCGCGCACAGAGATCCGGTCTCCTTCCTTCATCTGTTTCCCGGCGGATGTCACTACGATCCCGTTGATAAACACATGTTCCGCGTCGATCAGCTGCGCGGCTTTCTGCCTCGAGATACGGTAGAGTGCCGCAATGACGGCATCGATCCTTTCCGAGGCAACATTGACCTGGAGTTCTTCCAGTTCCTGCCGGATATTCAGTTCTTCCCGGCCGGTCTTTTCACATCGGACAGAGGTATGCTTTACTCTCAGCAGGTTTTCCGTGATATAGTCTGCCATATCCGCGCTGCAGAAAAACGTGCAGTCGCTGTCCCCGGTCAGGATATCCCCGATACAATCCCTCTCGATCCCGAGGTTCATCAGCGCGCCAAGGTAATCCCGGTGGGTCAGCTCATCCGCAAAACGTTCGTTGACGGCTGCCGCCCTGACAGCAGTGATTTCTGCCTCCACAGCATCCGTCGGCTCCATATAATCAGGGAGAAAAAACGCTGCGGCTCTTTCTGCGCCTTCATATCCCCCGTCCAGAAAATGCACCGCCGTATGAAAGGTGCCGCTTCTCTCCAGCAGATGATACTCCGATTGTTCCGCATAGCTTAAAAACCCGCTGCATTTCAGGATGCCACGCTCATAAGCCATCCGGTCCAGCTCCGTAAGCCTGGTGCGGATCAGTTCTTTGTCGTCCACTGCCAGTCCTCCCGGATCACGTTCCATGCAGCTTCCAGGCTGTAGTGGCTGCGAATATATTCTCCGCACGCGCGGCTTAATGTCGCGCATGCCTCGTCAGAAGCATAGAGTTCTCTGATTGCTTCCGCAAATGCCGCTTCCGCCTTTGCCGCCTCTTCCGGCGATCCCGCAGGATCTCCTCCGGTCACCCTCATCACGGTTTCCGCTTCCGGTATGCCCTCGGCGCCAATCGCAGTCGTTACGACCGCGCAGCCGTTATATACAGCCTCAACGACCTTACCCTTCACGCCCGCGCCGTAACGTAGCGGTACCACAACAAGTCTGCAGGTATGGTAGAGCTCCTGCAGGCGCTCATCGGAAACAAATCCGAGTACTATGATCCCACTTTCTTCCGACGCCATGCTGAGGATCTCCTCATCCGCGCCGGAACCCGCGATAA
>JAFTBX010000028.1 GCA_017455005.1 Lachnospiraceae bacterium
AGATATAGATACGCAATGATCTACAATGTCAAATCGCATAATTGACAAAATGAGTTTAAAAACTGGGTGATTTTTAAGGTTACGGTAATATGAAGGTGCTCATCAACGGTACTATGAAGTTTGCGAAAAAGTTAGGCCATACTGAGTTTAGTATTGGTTCTTTCTTCCGCGATCTTGATTTATCCGATAAGATTTTTTCTAAACCGAGTGAGCAGAGCAAATTCATATACACTAAAGATGAGCGTAAGAAACTCTACAAATTCTTTATGAATGACCCGAAGATATATCACTTGGCGCTGGCTTTGCAGTGTTTGACGGGGCTTCGCATCGGTGAACTCAGCACGTTGAAGAAAGAAGATAACATAGAGCCTAACAAGTTATTTATTCATCGAACTGAGTGTAAGTATCAAAGCGCTGATGGCAAACAGCGTATTGGTGTCAAAGAAGAGGCAACCGCAATAATTGCGTTTCGTGCTTGTTTTAAGCCAAAACAATTGTAGATACTAATAATTCAAGTCCCCCTTCCGCTACTTAAAGAAATCCGAAATGGTTCAATGAACCGCTTCGGATTTTTCTTTATTATTGCTCATCAGCTTTTCTCATTCGGCGCATCGCCGTTTCTCCCACTGATACGCGATCCTGGGCGATCCGTCAGCCATATATACGATACCGCATCGTACGAATCCCTCTTTTTCAATCAGGTGCTGCATGGTCTTGTTGTTTTCATGCGTGTCGACGCGGACGTTGTCGATCAGCGACTTCATATAATCCGCGGCAGCAGAAAATAACCCATGCACTTTGCCGTCCCCGGCGAGCCGGTGACCTGTAATATACGGCTCGTCATTCAGCCAGCTGCCGTTCTCAATGACCTGATACGTCGGCTCCTCGCCCGTGCAGACCGCGAATACCCCATGAATTCCTTCATCGTCGCAGATCACGTGACAGATTCCTTTTCGGATGTCTTCACGGATCAGTTCTTCCGGCGGGAAGGAACGTCCCCACTGGGTAGCGTTGCCGGAACGTATCATGTATTCCTGTGCGATGCCATAGATATCCATGATCACGGGAAAGTCCTCCGGGACAGCTTTTCTGATACTCAACATTGAATGATCCTCCATAGGCGTTGTTGAACTGCTCTGAGTTTTTGCATTCTGATGCACACAGTGCATTTTGGGAAGCAGACCCGATAAACCCGGCAGATACTGACACTATTCTATCATGGATCCGGAAATAATGGCGTAAAAAAAGCGGGATATGGCTGTGTTACCTGCGGATTTATGGCAAATAGCCATAACGTTTTAAGCTGCATGTCCGGGCACGGTTGTTGCATCTGTTTATTCATGAGAGTAAAATTATACTAATGTGGACATGTATACGTTGAATGCCGCCATTCATAAATTTTCCAATAACCAGAGCATTGACGGCTCTTCATGTTTGTATTATATTTTACTGTAGTACGTTAATAGAACAAAGTGAAACTCTGCAGTCTGCAGGCTGCAGCATGGGAAAGGAAGGACGAAGACAGATATGCTTCGCTATATCCTGAAACGACTCATCGAGATCATACCGGTCATGCTCGGGATCGCGTTTATCATCTACGCGATCATGAGCTTTACGCCCGGCGATCCGGCCAGGCTGATCCTTGGCGCCAACGCGACCAATGAAGCCGTGGAAAACCTGAGAGAGGAGATGGGCTTGAATGACCCGTTCCTCGTGCAGTTCTTCAACTATATCCGGCGTATCGTGTTCGAAGGCGACTTCGGCAATTCCTACAAGTCCGGTCAGCCGGTATTCAAGGAGATCTTCAAGCGCTTCCCCGTGAGCCTCAATCTCGCCATCTGCGGTATGATCGGAAGCTGTCTTTTCGGTATTCCGCTGGGGATCTTAAGCGCCGTGAAGCAGAACACCACCACGGACAACATTATTTCCGTTATCGCCATGGCGGTTGTCGCAATGCCGTCCTTCTGGGTGGCACTGGTTCTGGTTCTGGTTTTGTCCCTGCAGCTGAAGCTTCTGCCTTCTTCCGGAGCAACAAGCCTCAAGCATTACATCATGCCGATGATCACTATAGCACTTGCGAACGGCTGTTCGGTCCTGCGTATTACACGCTCGTCCATGCTGGACGTCATTCGTATGGACTACCTGAAGACGGCCAAGGCAAAAGGTGTGCCGAATAACGTCGTGATCTGGAAGCATGCGTTCGGCAATGCGCTCCTTCCGGTAATAACTACAGTCGGTACCATCTTCGGTTCGCTGCTCGGCGGCGCGATCATCTGTGAGACCGTCTTTACCATGCCCGGCATCGGCGCACTGATCGTTTCAAGCATCAAGAGTAAGGATATGCCCATGGTGCTGGCATCCCTGATTTTCCTGTCTGCCGTATACAGCCTGGTCATGCTGGCGGTAGACCTGCTCTATGCCTTTGTAGACCCCCGGATCAAGGCAAAGTACAGCGGGAAGTAAGGAAGGACATCACAGGAGAGTATCATGGAACAAAAACAGGTTAGACGCGGACGCCTGAAGGAATTCTGGCGCCGCCTGAAAAAGAATAAAAGCGCGATGATCGGCCTGGTATTGCTTGGCATCATCATTCTTTGTGCCATCGTGGGCCCAATCCTGATCCCTGAGGAGCAGGTTTATGCGCAGGACGCCATGACGAGACTTCTGCCGCCGTCCGCGAAGAACTGGTTCGGTACGGATGTCTACGGGCGTGATGTATTTGCCCGCGTTATGTACGGCGCGCGGATCTCCCTCTTCATCGGTTTTGCTGCAGCCTTTCTGTCGCTGATCACCGGCGGTACGCTCGGCGCGATCACGGCCTATTACGGCGGCCGTATTGATGATATCATCATGCGTATCATGGACATGATCATGTCCATTCCTTCAACATTGCTGGCGCTTTGCATCGTCGCGGCGCTCGGCGGCAGCGCGGTGAACCTGTTCATCGCGATGGCGCTTTCGAGCATGCCGCAGTTTTGCCGTCTTGCGCGTTCGGCCATGCTTTCTGTCGTGGATCAGGAGTTTGTGGAAGCGGCGAGAGCTTACGGCTCCGGCAATATCCGTATCATCTTCCAGGAAGTGCTTCCCAATGCACTCGGACCCATCATCGTGCAGACGACCCAGAGTATCGCAGGCAAGATCCTGACGGCGGCATCCTTAAGCTTCATCGGCATGGGCGTACAGGCGCCGCAGCCGGAATGGGGAACCATGCTTTCCGAAGCCAGACCCTATATGAGAGAATGTCCTTATCTGGTACTGATCCCGGGTATCTTCATCATCGTGACGGCGTTGTCCTTCAACCTGTTCGGTGATGGACTGAGAGATGCGCTGGATCCGCATATGAAGAACTGACGGAGGATAGTAAGATGGATGATACATTACTGAAGATCAAGGATCTGGAGATTATTTACCAGACCGATCTGGAAACTGTCCGTGCCGTCAACCGGATTTCTCTCGAGATCAAAAAGGGAAGGACCCTGGGACTTGTCGGAGAGACCGGCGCCGGAAAGACGACTACCTGTCTTGCAATCCTGAGACTTCTGCCGGACCGGACCGGCAAGGTCTTAAACGGAGAGATCCTGTTTAAGGATCAGAACCTGCTGACCATGAAGGAGTCAAAGCTCAGAAAAGACATCAGCGGCGAGGAGATCTCAATGATCTTCCAGGACCCGATGACGAGCCTGAACCCTGTCATGACGGTCGGCTCCCAGATCTTTGAAGCGCTGAAATATCATAATGATGACAAACGCTCTCATGCCGAGCTTGAAAAGCGTGTCGGAGAAGTACTGGAGCTGGTCGGCATCCCTGCCAGACGTGCCAATGAGTACCCGCATCAGTTTTCCGGAGGCATGAAGCAGCGTGTCGTCATCGCGATGGCACTGGCCTGCGAGCCCGAGCTTCTGATCGCGGATGAACCCACTACCGCGCTGGATGTGACGATCCAGGCCCAGGTCCTTGCCATGATGAAAGATCTCCAGAACCGTTTTGGTTCGGCGATCCTCCTCATTACGCATGATCTCGGTGTAGTCGCGCAGATGTGCGATGACGCGATGGTCATGTATGCCGGCGAGATCGTGGAAAGCGGTACGGCTGAGGATATCTATGAAAGCGAAGAACACCACCCGTATACGGTTGGGCTGTTCGGTTCGATTCCGGATCTGGATAAGGAAGTCAGACGACTGACACCCATCGACGGACTGATGCCGGACCCGACCGCTCTTCCGAAGGGATGCTACTTTGCGGACCGCTGTCCGTACGCAACAGACCGTTGTCGTGAGGAGCATCCGCAGCCGGTGCATCTTTCCGAAACGCATATGATCATGTGCCACAGATTTGACGGTAAAGGAGGTGCGTCCGAATGAGCGATATTAATGAAACGATCATCGAAGTGCGCGACCTCTGTAAATATTTCAATGTAGGACGCAGGTCAAAACTGCATGCGGTAGACGGCGTCAACTTAACGATTAAAAAAGGACAGACCCTGGGCGTCGTCGGAGAGTCCGGCTGCGGCAAGTCCACACTGGGACGCACCCTGCTCCGCCTGCTGGAGCCCACTTCCGGCGAGATCATCTATAAAGGAACGGACATCACCAAGCTCAGCAAGCAGAAGATGCGCGCCCTGCGCTCAGAGCTCCAGATCATCTTCCAGGATCCTTACTCAAGTATCAACCCGCACATGACAGTGGAAGACATCATCATGCGGCCCATGGTCGTAAACCACACCTATCCGACCAGGGCAAAGATGCTGGAGAGGGCCAGGGAGCTGATGGACACCGTTGGTCTCGCGGAGCGTTTGCATGACGCGTACCCGCATGAGCTGGACGGCGGACGCCGCCAGAGGATCGGTATCGCGAGAGCGCTGGCGCTCAATCCTTCTTTCATCGTTTGTGATGAGCCGGTCTCCGCACTGGATGTGTCGATCCAGGCGCAGATCATTAACCTGCTGATGGACCTGCAGGATGACCTCGGGCTTTCGTATATGTTCATCACACATGACTTAAGCGTTGTGAAGCATATCTCCCATGAGATCGCGGTCATGTACCTCGGACAGTGTATAGAGCGGGCGCCGTCAGCGGAGATCTTCAAGAATCCGCGCCATCCTTACACCAGGATGCTTCTTGCGGCGATCCCGAAGCCAAACCTCTCGAGCCGCGCAAAGAAGCTGGAAGTGATCCGCGGTGAGGTAACGAACCCCATCGACCCGCCGCCGGGATGCCGCTTTGCGGCTCGCTGCCCCTTCGCGCAGCCGTCCTGTTCCGAGAAGGATCCGACTCTTACGGAAGTGACACCGGAGCATTTCGTAAGCTGCCACCTCGTGCAGAACGGCACGCTGTAACTATACCAGGTAACCCGCCGGTCAACGGCATAAACAACCATATCAACACAGCAACAGCTTTAAGAACCACTATGAGAGGAGAACAAACATTATGAGAAACTGGAAAAAAGTGTTTGCAATCGGACTGAGTGCAGCGATGCTGGCAGGTGCATTAAGTGCCTGCGGCGGCGGAGACACCACTGCTTCGACCACAGCAGCGGCCGCAGCGGAAAATGCCGGCGGCAGCGAAGCAGCAGCTGCTGAGAGCGGCAAGCCGGTCAGGATCTATGTCGAGTCCGCGATCAACACACTTGACCCCTACAAGACGACGGAGTATGCTTCTTCGTACATCTTCAACAACATTTACGAGACCCTGATCCGTGTCGATGAGAACGGCCAGATCATTCCGTGGCTCGCCAAGGAATGGACCGCGTCCGACGATGGTATGACCTACAGCTTCACGATCGAAGAGGGCGTCAAGTTCCAGAACGGTGAAGAGCTGAAGGCTTCCGACGTCGCTTTCTCACTCAACACCGCCATCGCTTCCGACAACATGAGCCAGTACTGCAGTATGATGGACTCCGCGGAAGCTACCGGTGACTATACCTTTGACCTCAAACTGAAGACTCCGTACGGCGCGCTTGTCAGCATGCTGCAGAACCTCTACATCGTCAATGAGAAGTTCTACAGCGAGAATGACTGCTATGATAAGGGCTGCGGTACCGGTGCTTACATCCTTCGCGACGGTGCAGTCGATCTTGCGACCGGCATCACCTGCGATGCTTTCGCTGACTATCATCTTGGCACACCGTCCATTCCGGAAGTCGAGTTCAAGATCCTCAATGATTCCTCCACAGCACGTATCCAGCTGGAGAACAATGAGCTTGATTTCATGATGATCTACTCCGTCTCCGACTATAAGCCGCTCGAAGAGACCGGTAACTTCACAATGGCACTGGTACAGGCTCCGCATACCGCTTACATTGCCCTGAATCTTGAGAAAGAGCCGATGAACAACAAGGCGTTCCGTCAGGCACTGAACTATGCGACCGACAACGAGAGCATCATCCAGATCGCTTATGAAGGCCTTGCAGAGCCGGCAAGAGCGCTGACCGGCGCCAACAGCTTCGGCGTTGATTTCACCGATGCGACCGATTTCAGCTATGATATCGATAAGGCAAAGGAAAAGCTGGCTGAGGCAGGTTTTCCGGACGGCATCAACCTTGATGATTACGGCGTACTGATCGACTACATCCCCGGCAGCTATCATGAGAAGATCGCGAACTGCCTGAAGGATACCTGGGCAAAGGCAGGCATCCAGGTCAGCCTCCGCGCAACTGAGAGCGTTGCTACCGAGAAGGGTGAGCACACTATGCGTACCACCGGTACCGACTACAGAAGCGATATGTCCTACATGGCAGGTAAGTACGCATCAAAGAACATCGGTTCCTCCAACTACGCATTCTATAAGAATGACCGCGTTGATGAGATCTTCGAGATCTGCGATGCTTCCTCCGATCAGGAAGAGCGCAAGAAGCTCTACAAGGAGCTGACCGAGATCATCGTTGACGACTGCCCGTACATCCCGATCCAGCATAAGATGATCCCCTATGCATGGAATAAGGACCTGAATGCGAAGGTCTATCCGTCCAACGAGTGCCCGTACTATGTCTATGAGTGGAGCTGGAACTAAGAAAGCCAGTGAGCCAAGCCCGAAGGGCGCCGGCGACACGCTGCTTTCTTGTTCTTGCAGCATAAGTGCTGCAAGTTCCCTGACAAGGGGGAAGCCAGTGAGCCAAGCCCATAATCATTAGTGCAACATATCCTTCCTGCAGCTGTCCTAAACGGCTGCAGGAAGGATTTCTGATGTAAGCTGTAACGCTTCAGGACCCTGCACCGGTCTATGTGCCGGGTGCTGAGTCGTTACAAAAGGAGAGGCATATGAAATATCCGAAGAAACTCCGGATCGGTGATACGATCGGTCTTGTGGCACCAAGCTCGGCCGTCAGTGAAGAACGCGTGGAGCAAAGCATTCTCGCGCTTGAAAGCCTGGGCTTTTTTGTAAAGGCTGCCGATAACTTAAGCACTGACTGGCACGGGCTTTCGGCAGGCCCCGCCAAGATCCGGGCGGAGTGGGTGAACCGTATGTTCGCTGACCCGGAGGTGGATGCCGTGTTCTGCATCCGCGGCGGTGACGGCAGCAGCCGGATCATGCAGTATCTGGACTATGATATCATCCGGAAAAATCCGAAGATCTTTGTGGGTTACAGCGACATTACAAACCTGCATATCGGCATCAACCAGAACTGCGGTTTTGTCACCTTTCACGGGCCGATGGTCTCTTCCAACATCGTGGACGACTTTGACCAGCAGACCATGATGTCGCTGTTTCGTACCCTGAATGCTGACGGAAGCTTTCCGTTTGCAAATCCGAAGGGCTGTGAGCTGGAGATCTACCGAAAGGGGAAGGAAGGCATAGCCCGCGGTGAACTTACCGGCGGCAATCTCTCCCTGATCGCGGCGACGCTGGCCACTCCATTTGAGATCGATACGCGTGACAAGGTCCTCTTTATCGAAGAGACCGGGGAACGGGTGAGCATGATCGAAAAATATATGATGCACCTGAAAAATGCCGGCCTTTTTGACCGGGCATCCGCTGTGCTTTTGGGGCAGTTCACGCATGAGAAGCTGAACTGCGCACCGGACTTTGACTCCATTGCATGCCTGAAGGATATCCTCGGGGACCTGACGATCCCGGTGGTCTTTGGCGTTCAGTCCGGACACGATCATAGTGTGCCGATGATGACGCTCCCCATGGGCGCGGAGTGCATCGTGGACACTGTAAAGAAAGAGATCCGCTTTGCGGCGGAGCGCTGAGATCAATCAGGTTTATTGGGTGGGACCGGTCATATGAAACATTATCAACGTACGGCGGAAGGACGCAGGGCAGTGGTATCGAGCGCACGTGCCGAGGCGTCACAGATCGGCATAAAGATCCTCGAAGCAGGCGGCAACGCGGTGGACGCGGCGGTTGCCGTGGGCTTTGCCCTCGGTGTATGTGAACCCAGCACCTCCGGACTTGGCGGCGGCGGATTTATGCTGATCAAAATGGCATCGGATCCGGAACCGGTATTTTTAGACTTCCGGGAGTGCGCACCGATGGCGGCAACGCCTGCGCTCTGGCAGCTGGATGAGGCAGGGCATGTGCTCCATGAGGACAACAAATACGGCGGCAAGGCAGCGGGCGTTCCCGGCGAGGCAGCCGGTCTTTTATACGCTCTGGAGCATTACGGCACGTTTCCAAAAGAGCAGGTCATCCTTCCCGCGGCTGAACTTGCGGAGCAGGGATTCCTTGTGACGCCTATGATGGAAGAGCATTTTACAATGCGCGCGCCTGCTTTCGAAAGATTCAGGGATGGCGGCAGCATTTACTATCAGGAAAACCGGATCATGGCAGGGGAGACCTGCCGTAACCCGAAACTCGGGAATACCTTAAGGGGACTTGCCGAATACGGCACAAGATGGTTCTATGAGGATGAACCTGCCCGGTCGATCCTTAAGTGCGTGCGGGAAACAGGCGGCGTCATGACGGAAAAAGATCTCGCGATCTATGCGCCCCGGGTCCGCAAACCCGTGCGGAGCAGCTACCGCGGGTATGAGATCCTCTCCGCAGGGCTTCCTTCCTCCGGCGGAACGCACATCCTGCAGTCCTTAAATATCCTGGAGCACTTTGACGTGGCTTTACTTCCGGTCAACTCCGGAGCGTATCTGCATCTTCTTTCCGAAGTATTCAAGCGGGTCTACCGTGACCGAGCGCGTTACATGGCAGACAGCGATTTTGTGCCGGTGCCAGTGGACGGACTGACCGACAAGGACTATGCCGCAGCGCTGGCAGCCCAGATCTCCATGGATCACGCAAGTCCGGTGACGGCTCTCGATCCATGGAACTATGAGCATCATGACACTACGCATTATTCTATTGCGGATGCGGACGGCAACATGGTCGCTGTGACGAAGACCATCAATAACTTCTGCGGCGCCTGCCTGATGCCGGATGATACGGGATTTATCCTGAACGATACCATGGACGATTTTTCTCCGGACTCCGAGAGCATCAACTGCATTGCGCCCGGAAAAAAGCCCTTGAGCTCCATGAGCCCTACCATCGTTCTGCGTGATGGAAAGCCTTACGCAGTCCTCGGGTCCCCCGGCGGAGAGCGTATCATCAACACGGTCGTGCAGGTGATCTCCAAACTGGTCGATCACGGGATGAGCGTCGAAGAGGCGGTCGCTTCCCCCCGCATGACCGAAAATACTTCCGACCGGATCGTGTATGAGGGCAGGATGGATCCTGTGGAGATCCGGAAAGCGGAAAGTCTGGGACACTGCACAGAGAAGGTTCTCGACTTTGATGTGAAGATGGGCGGCGTACAGGCCGTTGTCTACGGAGAGGACGGTACGATCCGCGGCTCGGCGGATCCCCGGCGGGACGGCGAGACATTTGCAATATAAAATACGTAACTGTTCAAAAGAACCTGCAGAGGGCGGGGACATCTTTGGAACAGTTTCATGATAAGGATAAAAAAACGATGCTGAGAGATACCTATATCACAGTCGATCTGGACCGGCTGGCTGAAAATGTACGAAAGATCCGGGATCGGATCGGGAACGATGTTGCGATGGCTGCGGTGGTCAAGGCAGACGCCTATGGACACGGCAGCGTAGAATGCGCGGAAACTATTATGGAAAACGGCGCGGATTATCTGGCAGTGGCGACATTGACGGAAGCGCTGGAACTGAGGAAGGCCTATCCGGCGTATCCTGTCTTTATCATGGGCTATACTTCTGATGAAAACCTGCCGGTCGCGGTTGAGCATGATCTGACGCTTTGCATCTTCACGGAAGAACAGGCAGAGATCCTGAACCGTCTGGGAGAGGAAGCGGGAAAGTGTCCGAAGATCCATATCAAGTATGATACCGGTTTCCATAGGATCGGGTTTCCGGACTGCCCGGAGAGCATCGAGGCCATCAAACGGATCGTCCGGCTTCCCTGGCTTTGCTGTGAGGGCATCTTTTCGCACTTCGCACTGACGGACGATAAGGAAAACCACCGGCAGTTTCAGGCATTCACGGATGCTGTCAATGCTGTCGAAGCGGACGGTTTCCGGTTCCGTTATCGCCATATCTGCGACAGCATTTCGGCCATCGACTATCCGGAGTTCCGTATGGATATGGTCCGCCCCGGTGCGATCCTTTACGGAATGAAGTCTTTCCGGACGCATGACATCGATATTCATCAGGTCATCAGCTTTCGTACAAGGATCTCTCATCTGCAGCATCTGAAGGCCGGGGAGGGTCTGAGCTATAATTATAAATACAGAGTGAACCGTGATTCCGTCGTCGCCACGATCCAGGCGGGCTACGCCGATGGATATCCGCGAAACATGTCCGGCGAAGGCGAGGTGACCGTGCGGGGAAAGAGAGTTCCCGTGATCGGCGTCCTCTGCATGGATCAGTGCATGATCGATGTGACGGATGTGCCGGATGTATGTGTCGGTGATGAAGTGATCCTTTACGGGGACACGGAGGACAATGCCGTCACATTCCAGGAAGCTTCCAAAATGGGTGCTACCAATAAAAACGAGCTACTGTGCCGCTTTACGAGGCGAACACCGAAGCTCTATTTAAAGGGCGGCAAAGTTGTGAAGGTCCGGAATGAACTGGCGGAAGGCTTTGCAGAAAACTGGTCGGACTCCCCGTTTGAAAGTGCAGTCGGGCCAGCAGGGGCACAGGTTGCCGAAGCTGAAGACAGTACAAAAGACACTGGAAAGACGCAGTCTTACCGGCCGCTGATCGCGGTCATGGGAGCGCATGGCGTGGCTGTCTTAAATCAGACGATCAAGGTGCCCTATGCCGGGCTGAACGAGGCTTATTCCAATGCCGTACTGCGAGCGGGAGGCATCCCTGTAGTCGTGCCGCCGATGGACGAAGAAGCACTGTTCAGGATCCTGGACGGCTGTGACGGGCTGCTGCTCCCCGGAGGAGAGGACGTGGACCCTTCCATCTATGGGGAAGCACCCTCGGAAAAGCTCGGACGGACCACCGTGCAGTATGACCGCGCATGGAAAGCGGCCTTCCTGCACGCAAGGGCAAAGAATATGCCAGTCCTTGGCATCTGCCGCGGCCATCAGCTCGTTAATGCGGCGCTTGGCGGAACGCTGTATCAGGATCTGACAGAGATTGGTTCAGAGACGCTGGTCCACGGGCAGAAGGTGGAGCGAAGCTGTCCGACGCACACGGTCAGCATCGCCGAAGGGAGCCATCTGGCCAGGATCCTCGGCGGAGAAACAGTACAGACCAACAGTATGCACCATCAGTGTGTAAAACAGCCGGGTAAAGGCCTTGCGGTCACGGCATATGCAGGCGACGGTGTCGTCGAGGGCATGGAGACTGCCGATGGTAAGGTGATCTTAGTGCAGTGGCATCCGGAGGAACTGCAGGATACTGTTCCTTGCATGCGCGGCCTGTTTGAGGATCTCATAAAAAAAGCAGCGGAAAGGGCAGCATTGCGGTAAGCGGTGTCGGACATAAAAACACGGCAGGAGGATAAAACCTCCTGCCGTTTTTCGTATTGTCTGTTCCGGGGCGGTCAGTGCCGGTCGCGAAGCTGTCAAAGCTGGCGACGGAACTCCAGATGAGCATCCCCGCAAGCAGCAGGATGACGGCTGTCAGCACCAGCCAGACGGACGGGCCGGTGACGTGGAGATAATCATTGAGTTCTTCCGGAGATGAGATCTGCTCCAGACTCTTTTTTCGAAAGATAGAGTTTTCCATAACTGTTCCTTTTATGTGATGGAATTTTATACTATGCCTTTATACCACATTATACCACACCGTGCTGTTGATTTTCGCCTGTTTCGATGATAAGCTGAAATTAATCATGAATCTGTTGTTTTGCGAATGGAAAGGGAGGGACATATGAGGTTAAAAAAACTGGTCAGTATCGGACTGGTCTTCGCTGTTTCAACTTCTTATGTGATTTCCGGCAATGCTGCTTCGGACGGACGCGCATCCTCCGGCAGGCTGATCATTCAGTCGGAACATGAGACAAATGCAGAAGAAGCTTTGAGATCTTCGCCGGACTCCTCCGCAGCTGAAACCGGCGGAAGGGAATCTCCCACAAAGACCGTTTCCGCTAAGGAAAAAGTTACAGAAGAGATCCTGCCGGGTGACATCTCCGTAACCTGGGCGAACAGCCGCGTATATACGGACCTGACGCTCGGAAGATATAAAACGATCACCACTTACGGGGTAAAGGGCTATGAAGACGTCCCGTTTATCTCCGCGCATGACTATCTGGATATCCTTTGCGAAGGAAAAGAAAAGATCACCGTAGAAGACGGAGTCATGAAGATCGCGGTAAACGGAACAGAGGCCTTGATCGACCCGGAGAAAGACAGGATCCGTCTGGACGATCCCGCCCGTTTCAGATCTGAGGGAGACGTGGACGGCGGCATTGTAAGCTGGGAAGAGTTCAATGTGATCACACCCTCCGTGAAGCACCGGTCCACACAGGACAAGGCAAAGCCGGTCGACATTTCCATGAAAGAGTATTATATGCCGGTCATTGCTTACGAGGATACGATCCTGATGCCGTTCCTCGCGCTGCAGAATACCTTCGGAAGTATACGGATGAGCAATGTCCTGGCGTATAACGGCAGGGATTATTACAACGTCTTTGCAGCCGGTGATTTTGCGATGCAGGACGGAAACGAAGCTGCCAGGGAAAGTCCTTACATCGAGGCAATCTACAACGGACCTTTCAGCGGACTGGAAAAAACGACGCAGGCCTACGCAGACTACGGTTATTATTCGGTCTGCCTGCTGCTGGACCTGACCTTCGGGCATAAAGAAGAGAAGAACATCACGAGTTTTGACGAGTACTTTACCCGTATGAACGCCAGGCAGTCCATGTGTTCGACCAATCCTTCTTCTGCAATGCTTTCGGAGTTTATGCTCTTTAACTATCTGTTTGGCTCAGGCCATGATTCCCTGATCAATAACAGACATGTTTTTGCGGCGGATCTTGAAGCGGACCCGGCGGATGTCAGTGATCTTGCGGACGACATCAAACGATCAGAAGAAGGCAGAACGCTCCTGGAAGAGCAGAAAAAGAAAGCAGAAGAAAAAAGCGCAGAAGATGAAGCAACCGGCAATGCCATCCTGGGCGCTTTGATGGAGAAAGGCTGGAGGATCCCCGAGATCGTACCGCTTTTAGCCTGGACGGTCGGTATCAATCAGTCAAGACCGGAGGACTACGGTGACCGCAGACTGGATTACGCGGGTGATACTGCCGTGATCTATTTCAGCTCCTTTGATGACGATACGACGGAAAGGGACCCTTCTTACTACCTTGATCCAATCAAAGAGGAGGATGAAGAAAAGAGCACCTTTGCTTTCTTCTACAGGTGCTTCGAAGATATCCAAAAGCATAAAAGAGTAAAGAATGTCGTTATTAACATTGCCGATAACGGGGGTGGAGCAGCAACTGCCCTGGTCTCTGTACTCGGTTTCCTCTCGAAGGACGGGGAAGTGAAGATCACTGTCCGGGACATGCTGGCTGAAAGTTACAGGGAAGAATACTATCATGTGGACACGAACCTCGACGGCGCCGCCGACGACGCGGACGGTTTTGGCGGCCAGTATGCGTTCTATATCCTGTGCAGCGGTTCCTCATATTCCTGCGGCAACGCGCTTCCGTATTTTGCGCAGAAGGAAGGACTTGCGACGATCATCGGCAGTGCCCCGGGCGGCGGCGACTGTGTCGTGGCGACCTTCACGGATGCTTACGGGCGCTGCGCCTGCTACTCAGGCATGCTCAAACTGGGAACGATGGAAGGCAGTAGATTTGTTTCTGACGAAGAGGCAACAGTACCGGATCTCAACATGATGCCGTCTGTATTCGACGTATTTACGGTACCGTGGTTTGATGTGCAGGGTATTGCCGATGCTGTCCACCGGTATCAGAAAGGCGAAAGCGAGATCCGGTACACCGAAGAAGAGTCAGGAAAATCCCTTTCGGAGGCACTCGGGAAACTGTTCGGGAAGCCGGGACAGAGTGAAGACGCAAAGAACTGATATAATGAAATGAAAAACGGGAAATGGGATGGAATCAGAACAATGCTTTGATTCCATCCCATTTTACTTCGCTGTGCGAATTCATGGTTTAATGCCAATCACGGCATAAGCATAAGAACGCGGCCGTGTGACAGGCCCTTGCATTTAATCCCAGTAGGTGATCTCCTGCAGGACTTTGATGTGGTTTGTGTCATCGACGAGGATCGTCAGGATGTCGCCGTTGGCGAATCCGCTCAGGCTGTACGCGTCCCCGGTCGCGCTGCCGTTTGAGGGATGATCCAGATAACGCTTTATCCAGGTCATGGAATCGCAGGCGTCATCATAGCAGGGAAGACCTTCGATGAGGACAGTGTCCTTGTCGAAGATATAGACCTTTTCGCTGCCGTGATCGCGGACCTCATAAGCGCCGTCCTTCAGCGTGTAGTTTTCTTCAGACATCGGATTGATATCAAGCCTCGTCAGCCCGTCCGGACGATGCTCCGTGCCGGCCACAAGGATCGGGGTCTCAACGTAGCCGGAGCCTGCCGGGGTATAAAAGCCGCCGATAAAGCCGAGACCGTGTTCACCGGTGATAAAGAGCGGGAGGCCGATGTTTACGTTATCATCGCCAAGCGTCTGTTCTCTGAGCTTTTCCAGTTCTTCTGCCATATCTTCCGAGATGCCTGCCAGGCTCCAGTCGATCCGCTCCGAGAGGGCTTCTTTTGCAAGCGCGGTAAATTTCTCAGGGGTAAGGTCAAAGAGGGCAAGCACTTCTTCGTTGGTGGCTTTTGTGCCATCCTCATGCAGATTCCAGCAGCGGTAGATTTTTTCGTCAGAGGGCGTGTCAATGCTGACGCGCACGGAGGTTATGCCGTTCCATTTCACACTTGTGTATCCCGCGTGCGTGATGACCGGGGCTTCCCCGTTTTCGATCCGTTCCAGCTCCGGATCAACTTCAGAAGACTTGAGCTTTTTGATCTCATCGTTGATCTCTTTGATATCATCTGTTTCGAGCCAGCCGATCTCCGGGAGACGGAAATGGTAGCTGACCGTATAGCCGGCTTCTTCCTCTATGCTGCCGGATGTATTGCAGAGGTCGTAGACATACAGCTTATCCCCGCTTTCTTCGCTGTCAGAATCTTTCGAAGCGGGAAGGCCCTCCGGGAAGTATTCCGCTTTGATGAGCTCCGGATAATCGGCAGCGGCAAGGCTGAGTTCGACCGGCCCGGCGGCGTAGGGCGCGATATCGTACTGGTTAAACCAGATCCGGATGCCGTCGTTTGCGGCAATCCAGTTCAGATGATAATCTTCTTCCTGATAGTATTCTTTCTTCAGCGTATCTTCCCAGTCATCAAAGAAGCCTGCGTTTACTTCATGCCCGGAAAGCGCGGTACGGACCGCCTCGTAAAAAGCGTCCCTGTCCGTGACAAGGTCATAAAGCTCTATCGCCCTGCCGGCCTTCGTGTCAAAGTTAAAGCCCAGCTGATATGAATACGGATGCGCGCCGCCGTACCAGTAGGAATCGGCGACGGCCAGGCTGAAGATGACAGGATCCGTACGCTCTATATTCAGTGCTGACTCCGCGGAAAACGGCAGGAGCTGCTGAAGGTATTCGTTGAGTCCGTTGGCGGCAAACTCCTGCGCCTGGTTGGCAAACGCTGTGTCCGCGTCGGACTTGTTCAGCTCGTTCAGTTCATCCAGAGATGCCTGCAGCGCTTCGTATCCTGGCGTCGTGATCCGGATAAACTCGGCAGAGGATACAAAACGGACATCCTCATCGTCAATGCCGGGATAGGTACGTGAGTACCCGGTGATCTCATAATCGATGGACGAGGTTTCTTCACTTGCAGCTTCACCGGCGGAAGCGGATTCTTCAGCAGCAGGAAGAGCTTCCGAAGGAGCGGAAGACGCTTCTTCGCTTTCTTCCTCCGATGCAGATGACTCTGCTTCAGGAGATGTATCCGCGGCAGCCACAGACGATTCTGCCTGTGTCTCCGAAGAAGCAGGTTCACTGCTGCCGGCATCAGAACCTCCGCAGGCGGAAAGGAACAGGGCGAGAGTAAGTACGGAAACTGCAGCATTTATGTATTTTTTCATATCATCCCTCCTTTTTGAAGATGATTCGATTATAATAACTTGGTGTAAGATTGCAGGATTAATCATAAATCAAAGGCGGGCAAATGAACAAGGTCAAAGCAATATTGAAAAAAGAACCCATGCTGACGGTATCGGTGATAGCTGCCATCGCGGCCATGATCATCACGCCGCCCTCGGTCGGGCTTTTTAAAGAGATCGACTGGCACACACTGGCCACGCTTTTTATGATGCTCACGGTACTCGAGGGCTTTAAAAAGGAGCAGATCTTCTGGCCGGTCTTACGGCTTGCGGGCGGGATCGGGTCCATGACAATGCTGACGGTGTTTCTCGTTTTCGGCGTTTTTTTCTCGTCGATGTTCGTCACCAATGACGTGTCACTGATCATCTTCGTGCCGCTCACGATCATCCTGTTCAGGGCGGGACATAAGGAACATTACATCCTCCCGGTCATCAGTATGGAAAACATCGCCGCCGTACGAGGCTCGCTTCTGACGCCGTTCGGAAGTCCGCAGAATCTTTTTATCTTCGGACAGTCCGGCGTGTCGGCGCTTCGCTTTATCCGCTATATGTTTCCGATATGGATCCTCTCAGCAGGGCTGCTTATTATTTTTATCCTGACGCTTTACCGCAGAGATATTCATGAAGAAACCGGCATCGGTACTGTGGAAGGATACGGAGAGCTGGATCCGTCACGCAAAAGCAGGAGATACCTTTATCTGGCTCTCTTTGCAATGATCATCTGGACGATCGTCAGCCGCACGGGACTGTGGCCGGCAGCGGTTCTGATCGTGGCAGTCAGTATTTTCCTTGCGGACAGAGAACTGATGGCGCGGACAGACTATGTGCTTTTACTGACCTTCCTGTGCTTCTTCATCTTTTCGTCTTCGATCGCTGCCAATCCTTCGATCTCCGCGTTTTTAAGGGGCGCGGTGGCGCATCATGAATATGTCTGGAGCATTCTCTTAAGCCAGGTGATCTCCAACGTGCCGGCGTCGATCGTGCTTTATCCGTTCGCGGTCAATAAGGGCGCTCTGCTCTACGGACTTGATTCGGCAGGACTGGTCTCTCTGATCGGTTCGCTTGCTTCGGTCATCAATTACCGGATCTATGTCAGGGAATACCCTGGAAAGGGTCTCGCTTTTATCCGGACTTTTACGCTCGTCAGCCTGGCGTTTTTTGCGGTTATGGTTATTCCGGGGTATCTCATCAGCAGGACGCCTCTGTAACTGCCGGCTCCGTGGCAGTGACACTTATGATCTTCCCGTCACAGCCTTAAAGCTCCCTTCAAGAAATTCCTTTCCGTGTTCGACATACTGCGCCGCAGTTGCATGGATCTCCTCGAGGAGCTTCTCGCTTAAGGGGAGGATCATCTTGGCGGGAGCGCCGAGTACGAGGGAACCGGCAGGGATCTCGGTTCCTCCGGTAACGAGCGCGCCGGCACCAATGACGCAGTTTTCACCGATGTGGCAGCCGTTCAGGAGGATCGCGCCCATGCCGACGATGACGTTGGAATCGATCGTACAGCCGTGGACGATGGCACGGTGGCCGATGGAAACATTGTCCCCGATGAGGACCGGATCGGCAGGATCTTCATGGATGACCGCGCCGTCCTGCACATTGACGTTCTTTCCGAGACGGATGACGTTGTTATCTGAGCGGATGACGGCACCGTACCAGACACTGGAACCGGCGCCGATCTCCACATCACCGATGATGGTGGCGGTATCGGCGATAAAAACAGAAGGATCGATCACGGGCGTATGGCTTGCATATGACATAACATTGCTCCTTTATAAGGAAATGGAAAGCTCCGGGACGTTCCCGCAGCTCTTAAGTTCAGTGATGCTTACATGTCCGGCATCCTGTGCTTTACAGCCGGGCTTTTCTTCAGTATAATTGACCGGCTGCAAGTTTTCAACAAGGACAGGTAGCAGGAACGGAACGTTTGTGTTATGATACTGGTGTGCCGGCTGCAGAAGGCGGCGCAGTTTGATAACGATCAAACAGAAAAATATAAAAGAAATTTCAAGGGTGTAGCAGCTACATCCTTTCATGGTGTGTAATGAGTAAAATAGCAGTATTTGATTCGGGTTTCGGCGGACTGACGGTTTTAAAGGAGCTCCAGAAGCTGATGCCCGGTGAACAGTATATTTATTATGGGGACTCTGCCAATGCCCCCTACGGGGAAAAAAGCCCCGAGGAACTCCTGAAGCTGACGACGGAAGTCTGTAACAAGATCCTCGCGGAAGACGACGTGAAGTGCTTTGTCATCGCATGCAACACGACGACATCGGAAGCTTTCGGACCGCTGACGGCAAACTTTCCCGATAAGCCCTTTGTCGGCATTGAGCCGGCGCTGCGCTGGGCGGTTGAGGAAAATCCCGGGAAGCATATCCTCGTGCTCGGCACAACAGCGACGGTCAACGGCAGACGTCTCAGGAGTCGTTATGAAGAGCTGAAGGACAAAGCGAAGATCTCCCTTCTTGCGGCGACCCGGATCGTGCCCTACGTGGAGGGTCACGATATCACCCGGGAAGCCTTTATGGATTATCTCAGGGAGACCCTGGCGCCGTATCGCAAGGATACAGACTGTGTTGTTCTCGGGTGTACGCATTTTCCGTTTGTACGGGAAGAACTCCGTAAGTGTTTTGATAAGGAGATCCGTTTTTATGACGCGGCGATCTCAGTCGCCCGTGAGACAAAAGCGCTTCTTTCGGAACGCGGGCTGTTGGCAGAAAGCGCGGCAGGAGACGCTTCAACATCAGGTATAATCACTGAAAATATTTCAAACACAAACAAAACTCCAGTAACACTATTTATGAATTCCGATCCGGACCGCATTAACAGAGAAAAGGAACTGCTGGATGAATATCAATAATATCCGAAAGATCACAAAGGGCGAGATCCGTATAAATGAGCCGATGTCGGCACATACGAGTTTTAAGACCGGCGGCCCCGCGGATTATTACATCATACCGAAGAACGCGCGGGAAGCCGCGGCAGTGATCCGCTATCACGTAATGAACGGCCTTCCTTACTATGTCATCGGCAACGGATCCAACCTGCTTGTTTCGGACGCGGGATACCGGGGAACGGTGATCGACCTCGGCCGCAATGACGGCACAAGCTTCACCATGCTCGGCTACGAGTGGGTCGGCGACGAACTGCTCATGGACTGCGGCGCCGGCTGTACGCTCGCTTCGGTCGGCAGCTTTGCCGTGAAATTCGGCGGTACCGGCTTTGAGTCACTGACCGGCATTCCCGGCTGTATCGGCGGCGCCTGCATTATGAACGCAGGGGCTTTCGAGCGGGAAATGAAGGATGTGGTGAAGAGCGTCGAGGTGATCACGAAGTCGGGCGAGTTAAAGACCCTTCAGGCAGATGAGATCGAGTTCCGTTACCGCGGATCCAGCCTGATGGACGAAGGCTACATCGTGACCCGGGCGGAGATCGGGCTGCAAAGAGGCGAAACGGATAAGATCCGCGCGCGCTGCGAAGAACTCGCGGCCACGCGTAAGGCAAAGCAGCCTCTCGAGTATCCTTCGGCGGGTTCTACCTTTAAAAGACCCGAGGGGTATTTTGCCGGCAAGCTGATCAGCGACGCGGGACTCAAAGGATACCACGTGGGCGATGCGGAAGTCAGTGAGAAGCATGCCGGATTCATCATTAACAAAGGACAGGCCACCTCCGCGGAGATCGCAGAGCTCATCCGCCATGTGCAGGATGTCGTCTTTAAGGAGTACGGCGTGATGCTGGAGCCGGAAGTCCGGTTTGTCGGAGACTTTACGCTTTGATCATACAGGAAGGGTAATCATTTATGCCAACGACCAATCTGAACCAGGAAGCAACCGTCGCGAATCTTTGCGAACGAATGAATATGGATAATCTGACGCCGGAGATCGAGATCTCCACGCGGAAGATCCCGACTTACAGCCTGAACCGCCCTTCCCTGCAGCTCACGGGCTTCTTCAAGGGTTTTGCCGGAGGCCGTATACAGCTGATCGGCTATGCGGAGCAGGTTTATCTGGATACTTTGGAAAAACCGGTCATTATTGAGCGCTTCGAGAAGATCGCGAGCTATGACGAGATCCCGTGTATCATCTTTACGAGAGGGTATCATCCCTGTGACGGTATCATGGAGATCTGTCGTGCTCATCAGCTGCCGGTACTCGTAAGCCCGCTCTCAACATCTGAAACCATCAGCGAAATGACGAGATGGCTGAGGGTCGTTCTGGCACCGAGAACAACGATCCACGGTGTGCTGGTTGACGTCTACGGCGAAGGAGTGCTGATCACCGGAGACAGCGGCATCGGTAAATCGGAAGCGGCGCTGGAGCTTGTGAAGCGTGGTCACCGCCTGGTTTCGGACGACGTCGTTGAGATCCGCAAGGTGTCTGATGAGACCCTGGTAGGTCTGGCGCCCGAGATGACGCGGGACTTTATCGAGCTCAGAGGCATCGGCATTATCAACGTCCGGGCTATGTTCGGCTTCGAGGCGGTCAAGCAGAGCCAGAACATTGATATGATCGTCAACCTCGAAGAGTACAAAAAGGAAAAGAAGTTCGACAGACTCGGCCTTGAGGATAACTACAAGGAGATCCTCGGCAATAAGATCCGGATCCATAACATCCCGATCCGTCCGGGCAGAAATATCGCGATCATCGTAGAGAGTGCTGCAGTCAACAACCGCGCGAAGAAGATGGGCTACAGCGCGCCGGAGGAATTCTTTAAGAGAGTGAACGCGGAGATGAAGATGTGATCCGCCGGAAAGGCAGCTTCGTATCAAAGGTTAACAGCATATTAGAGCGGGGGTGAAAAAATGCAGTTTGTCATCATGACCGGAATGTCCGGCGCGGGCAAGACGATCGCGCTGAAGACGATGGAAGACCTGGGGTATTATTGCGTCGATAACATGCCGGCGCTGCTTATCCCCAAGTTTTTGGAGATCCTCAATGACGCCGGTAATTACCCCAAAGCGGCGATCGTCGTGGATATCCGCAACGCGGATCAGATGACAGCGCTGCATACGATCCTCGACGAGCTGCAAAACGGCAGGGACGAGTACCGGATCCTCTTTCTGGAGGCGTCCGACCAGACCCTCGTCAAGCGCTTTAAGGAAACACGCCGCGCACATCCGCTTTCCGCGGACGGACATGTGGAAGACGGTATCCGTAAGGAGCGGGAAGCGCTGCGATGGCTGAAGGAACGCGCCGACATTGTCATCGATACCTCGACCATGCTGACGAGGGACCTAAGGCAGCAGCTCTCACAGATCTTTGAACATAACCGGGAATATAAAAACCTGTATGTGACGATCCAGTCCTTCGGATACAAGTACGGCATCCCGCAGGACGCGGATATGATCTTTGACGTCCGTTTCCTGCCCAATCCTTTCTATGTGGAAGAGCTGAAGAAAAAAACAGGCCTGGACCAGGAGGTTAAGGATTATGTCATGAACAGCATCGACTCACAGGAATTCATGTGGTGGCTGACAGGACTGATCGATTACCTGATCCCCAGGTTTATTGAAGAAGGAAAAAACCAGCTGATCATCGCATTTGGATGCACCGGAGGACAGCATCGGTCCGTCGCTGTGGCGGAAGCAGTCTATGCGCACCTGAAGGAAAATGCCGAATATGGTTTGAAAATTGAACACCCCTGTATCAATAAGGACCGTATGGCTTAAATTTTTCTGTTTATTGTATTATTTTTAAACCAAACCTATAGAACTTTAGCAACTTTGATAAAACAAATTCACGAACGTAAAAGAATATGTCATTTTCGTCAGAAGTCAAGGACGAGGTAAAAAATAAATACTTTACTTTCAAAAACCGGCATAGTAAAATAACCGAAAACAAGGAGATGATAGGAGAGAAAGAGCTTCTTATGTCTCTTTTTCTACGTTCCGGGTCTATCAGTGATCCGGAGAAGGATTATCACCTCGAATTTGTATGCGAAACTATGGATGAAGCGGGACAAGTCGTGCAGGCCCTGGCCGTATTCGGTATAACTGCAGGCGTTGTTTGGCGCAAGGATCATCCGGTGGTCTATCTCAAGGACAGCGAATCGATATCGGATATGCTGGCGGTACTGGGAGCTCATACGGCCCTCCTTCATTATGAAAATGTCAGAGCCCTCAAAGAAATGCGGGGATCGGTACAGAGAAGGGTCAATTTTGAGACCGCAAATATCAATAAGACCGTGACTGCTTCGATGCGGCAGGTCGAGGATATCGAACTGATCAGGGATACGGAGGGGCTAATGAGCCTGCCGGAAGGGCTGCGGGAGGTCGCGGAGCTCAGGCTTCAGTATCCGGAGGCGACGCTGCAGGAGTTGGCAGAGCTTCTGCCGGACGTCGGACGTTCGGGTATCAATCACCGGTTTCGCAGGATTGCGAAGATCGCAAGCGAACTGAAACAATTAAACGTAAACTACGGTTGAGGCAGAGTCAGATTCAGGGGAGGATTATTATGACAAGTCGCGATGTTGTGGTTAATCTCTCCCATGATACGGAGAGGCGTATGGCTGAACTTGTTTCATTGGCAGGAGAATTCGCTTCCAGGATTCATCTTTCGGGCCAGGACAAGAGGATCAATGCCAAAAGTATCATGGGGGTCATGACACTGGTATCTTACAGTGGCGATACCATTACGGTTACGGCGGACGGAACGGACGAGACCGAAGCGGTCGAGGCGATCGCGGATTTCTTTGCGTGTTGAGGCGTTCTCATTCAGAAACGATTCTTCAGAAAACAGCAGGGCAGCCTGCTGTTTTCTCTTTATCTATGATATAATGATGCAAGGGTCAAAAGACTTCCCTGCGGAGCTTCAAACATATGTCATTTACGCATCTCCATGTACATACACAGTATTCGCTGCTGGACGGTTCGTCACGGATCGGCGAGCTTATTTCACGTGCGAAGGAACTTGGACAGGATGCGCTCGCGATCACTGATCACGGCTGTATGTTTGGCGTGATCGATTTTTATAAAGAGGCGCTGAAGCAGGGGATCAAGCCGATCCTCGGCTGCGAGGTGTATGTGGCGCCGGGCTCGCGCTTTGATAAAAGCAACCGTGAGGATGACAGCAGATATTACCATCTGATCCTGCTTGCGGAAGATAACGAAGGCTATGCCAACCTGATGAAGATCGTCTCGATCGGCTATGTGGACGGATTTTATTATAAACCGAGAGTTGATCTGGAGACACTCCGCCGCTATCACAAGGGGATCATCGCGTCTTCTGCCTGCCTGGCCGGCGAAGTCGCGCGTGCTTTAAGCGCCGGCATGTATGAGGAAGCAAAGAACGCGGCGCTTCGATACCTGGATATATTCGGAGAGGACAACTTCTTTTCTGGAGCTGCAGGATCACGGCATGGAGCTGCAGCGTACGGTCAATGCCGGCATTCTCCGGCTTTCCCATGAAACAGGGATCCCGCTGATCGCCACCAACGACAGCCATTATACCTATGCGGAAGACGCTGAGCCGCATGACATCCTTCTCTGCATCCAGACCGGCAAGAAGGTGACGGATACGGACCGGATGCGCTATGAGGGCGGGCAGTATTATCTGAAGTCCGAAGAGGAGATGCGGGAGCTCTTCCGATATGCCCCGGAGGCAATTGAAAACACATCGCGCATCGCTGAACGCTGCAACGTGGAGATCGAGTTCGGCAATTATAAACTGCCGGTTTTTGCTGTCCCTGACGGAGAGACTGCAGACGCATATCTTCGGAAGCTTTGCTACGAAGGTATCGAACGTCGTTATCCCGGCTGCCTTCACACGGAAGACGGCGGCAAGAGCCGTTACGGCATGGACCTTCGTGCCCGCCTCGAATATGAGCTGAAGACCATTGAAACGATGGGATTTGTCGATTACTTCCTGATCGTTTCTGACTTTATCGGATACGCGAAACGCCACGGTATCCCCGTCGGCCCCGGCAGAGGCTCTGCCGCGGGTTCGATCGTGGCGTATTCCCTGGAGATCACCAACATTGATCCGGTACGCTACAATCTGCTCTTTGAGCGATTCCTCAATCCGG
Source organism: Lachnospiraceae bacterium (assembly GCA_017455005.1). Taxonomy (GTDB): domain Bacteria; phylum Bacillota; class Clostridia; order Lachnospirales; family Lachnospiraceae; genus Avilachnospira. Next base: position 24,569 of record JAFTBX010000028.1, read on the forward strand.
AACGCGTCTCCATGCCGGATATCGACGTGGATTTCTGCTATGAGCGTCGGCAGGAAGTGATCGACTATGTCATCCGGAAGTACGGCAAGGACAACGTCGCGCAGATCATCACCTTCGGTACGCTGGCGGCAAGAGGCGTCGTCAGGGATGTCGGCAGGGTGCTGGATCTTCCGTATGCCATGTGTGACCAGATCGCCCGGCAGATCCCGAACGAACTCGGCATAACGCTTGATAAAGCGCTGCAGATGAGCCCCGATCTTAAGAAATCATATGACTCGGATGAGAAGATCCGCTACCTGATCGATATGTCCCGGCGGCTCGAAGGCCTGCCGAGGCACTCGAGCATGCATGCGGCCGGAGTTCTCATTACAAGAGACCGTGTCGACCGTTTTGTACCGCTGTCGAGAAATGCCGATGGTACGATCGTTACGCAGTTTACCATGACGACACTGGAGGAGCTGGGGCTTCTCAAGATGGATTTCCTCGGACTCCGTACGCTGACGGTCATCCGCAGCGCAACGGATCAGATCCGCCGCAACCACGGTGTCAGCATTGACATCGACAGGATCGATTATGCGGATCCTGCCGTCTACCGCATGATCTCAAAGGGAGACACCATGGGCGTCTTCCAGCTGGAATCCGCGGGCATGACGGCATTTATGAAAGAACTGAAGCCCGAAAGCATCGACGACATCATTGCCGGGCTCGCGCTCTACCGGCCGGGACCGATGGACTTTATCCCGCGCTACATCGAGGGTAAGGAAAACCGGGACGCGGTACACTATGAGTGTCCGGAGCTGGAGCCGATCCTTTCGCCGACCTACGGCTGTATCGTGTATCAGGAACAGGTCATGCAGATCGTACAGAGCCTCGCCGGATATACGCTCGGCCGCGCGGACCTGGTGCGGAGAGCGATGTCCAAAAAGAAGCATACGGTTATGCAGAAGGAACGCTATAACTTTGTTTACGGCAATGCTGACGAGGGCGTGCGCGGATGCATCGCGAACGGAATCGATGAGCGGACGGCCAATCACATCTTCGATGAAATGACGGACTTCGCGTCCTATGCGTTCAACAAATCCCATGCGGCGGCCTATGCGGTCGTATCCTATCAAACGGCGTGGCTGAAATATTACTATCCGGCGGAGTTCATGGCGGCGCTGATGACCTCTGTCATGGACAATACGCCCAAGGCATCGGAATACATTCAGACCTGCCGCAGTATGGGCATCCGTATGATGCCGCCGGACATTAATGAAGGAGACTACGGATTTACGGCAGTACGTCCGTCCGGAAAGACTTCCGATCCGGGGGTGTCATCAAAAGGAACGATCCTTTACGGCCTTACAGCGATCAAGGGCGTCGGCCGTACAGTCGTCGGAGACATCGTTCAGGAGCGGGAACGCGGCGGACCCTTCAAAGACCTCGAGGACTTCATCATGCGTATGCCGCAGTCGGTCAACCGCAAGGCGATCGAGGGCTTCATCAAGGCAGGCGCGTTTGATTCCCTTCCCGGCAACCGCAGACAGAAGCTCTATATGATGTATGAGCTTTTGGATGAGGCCGCAGTCCGCAGAAAGTCGGACATCGCCGGGCAGATCACGCTCTTCGATATCGCCGATCAGACAGACAAGGGCAGCTTTAAAAAGGCGCTTCCAAACGTGAAGGAATTTGACCGGGAAGAACTGCTGGCATTTGAAAAAGAAGCAGCCGGCATTTACTTAAGCGGCCATCCGATGGACATGTATATGGACAGCATGCGGAAGATCGTGACCGCCTGGTCCTATGACTATAAGGCGGATGAAACGACGGGACTGTGCCATATGACGGAAGGCACGGTCGTCATCAGTGCCGGTATCATCGTGGAGCGGAAGCTTAAGATCACAAAGAACAACCGGCAGATGGCCTTTCTCACTGTCGAGGACATCTACGGACAGATCGAAGTCCTCGTCTTTCCGGATGTATTTGAGCGAGCCAGAGAGCTGACGGATCCTGACCGCAGAGTCTATATCACCGGAAAAGTCACGATCAATCGGGATGAGAACGCAAGCCTGATCGCCGAGAGGATCTGCGACATCGAAGATACGAGGAAGGAACTCTGGATCGCCTGCAGTGACAAGGCGGACTACGACCGAAAGGCGCAGGCAGTAGAGGATTTCTGTTTCGAGCATCAGGGCAGAGTTCCGGTCGTTATCTACCTCAGGCGGGAAAAGGCTGCGAAGAAGCTCGGACGTGATCTGCAGGTCACGACCGACACAGCGACGCTTGAAGCGCTTCGGGAGATCTGCGGTGAGGAGAACGTAAAAGTAAGAGTACTCGGGCTGTAAGGAGAGTAAATGGATAACGTACTGTGCGGCGCAAATGCCCAGAGCATGCGCTATTATTTCAACGAAGACGACTTCGGCATCCTGCCGGAACAGATCAAAAAGGAACTGAAGATCATCTGCGTGACATACTGCGCGGATGTGGGCGGCGCGGTCACGCTTTCGTTTGACGACGCTCACCACCTGCATTTTCAAACGATCGATCCAATCGATGAGATCGGGTCGGAGTTGAAGATACGGAAGCTGCAGAATGATTACCGCGAGCTTTTTGAGCAGCTCGAGGAGTTCTCCAGGACTTTTTGCAAATGACACGGCCGGCTTTTTCAGCATAAACTGCCGCTGTGACGGCAGTGACGGACCGGCTCAGAAAGAGGATCTATTTGATTACATTAGGCAACATTACACTGAAAAACAACGTGATCATGGCGCCGATGGCCGGGATCACGGACACGGCTTACCGGGTGCTGCTGGAAGAGATGGGCGTGGCGCTCACCAGCACGGAGATGGTATCGGCCAAGGGGATCTTTTACAATAACAAGAACAACCATCTGATCCTGCAGACTGCGGAAAACGAGCATCCCATCGCGGTGCAGCTCTTCGGGTCCGATCCGATGATCATGGCCAGGATGGCGGAAAAGGTGGCGGAGAACTTTGATGTCGTCGATGTGAACATGGGATGTCCTGTGCCGAAGATCGTCAATAACGGCGAGGGCTCGGCACTGATGAAAAAGCCGGAGCTTGCGTTCCAGATCCTGGATATGATGGCCAGGGTCCTGGCGCCCAAGCCCGTGACGGTCAAGTTTCGCAAAGGGTTTGACGATAAGCATATCAATGCTGTCGAGTTCGCGAAGATGGCGGAGCAGGCAGGTGTTGCGGCCATCACGCTGCACGGGCGTACGAGAGCGCAGATGTACAGCGGCAAGGCGGACTGGGACATGATACGGCAGGTCAAAGAAGCGGTCCGTATCCCGGTCTTCGGAAACGGCGATATCTTTACGCCGGAGGACGCAAAGCGCATGATCGACGAGACCGGATGTGACGGCGTGGCGATCGCCCGCGGCGCAAAAGGCAATCCCTGGCTGATCCGACGGACGATCCATTACCTTGAGACGGGAGAACTCCTGCCGGAGCCGACACTCGAAGAGCGGAAAGCCATGATCGTGCGGCACGCTGAACTCGCGGTTCACTACAAGGGTGAAAAACTCGCGATCCCCGAGATGCGGAAGCACCTTGCCTGGTATACAACCGGCCTTCCCGGCTCCGCAAAGCTCAGAGCAGGCATGAATCAGCTCACGACGCTGGAGGAATTGAAACAGTTCACTGCGGAATGCCTTTGAAACAGGTCTGTTCCTCACTGTGCCTGCCGTAACAAAATTTTAAGCAATTTTTGCTTTTCCGTTGGTTGACATGTACATCTTCTATGATATAATGTCGGTTTAGATATGCATATAAACCATGGAGGAGTCGAAGCATGGCAAAGGAAGAACCCAAAACAATGATCACTTATGCAGGCCTCAAAAAGTATGAAGAGGAGCTGCATGAGCTTAAAGTAGTCAAACGTCAGGAAGTCGCCGAGAAGATCAAGGTGGCCCGTGAGCAGGGCGATCTTTCGGAGAATGCCGACTATGACGCTGCAAAAGACGAGCAGAGCGAGATCGAAAGAAGGATCCTCGAGCTCGAGACCATCCTCAAGAACGCGGAAGTCGTTGTTGATGAGGAGTTTGATCCCGGCAAGGTCAATGTCGGGTGTGAAGTCGTACTCTACGATATGGAGTATGAAGAAGAAGTTGAATACCAGCTTGTCGGTTCCTCCGAGGCGAACAGCCTGAAGGGAAAGATCAGCAATGAGTCTCCGGTCGGTGCGGCCCTGATGGGACACCACATCGGAGATATCGTGGATGTGGCGCTGCCGGGCGGCGGCACCTGCCAGTACAAGGTGCTGGATATCCACAAGGCAGAATAAAGATCCCAAGATCACTGCTTGCTGACCGGCCCGGCAACGAGTCCGGTCAGCAAGTATTTTTATTTAGAATCGTATAGAACAATGATCAACGATCTGCGCCGGCAACGGCAGACAGGAGAGGACAGAAGTATGGCAGAGAACATGGAAGTAAAGCAGGGCAATCAGAAGGGGCAGAGTCAGGAGATGGACCTGAACCGCGTGCGTCAGGTACGTCGTGAGAAACTGGCGGAGCTGCAGGCAGCAGGTAAGGATCCCTTTGTGATCACGACCTATGATCAGACGCACCATTCAGTGGATGTTGCCGCTCTTTACGAAGCACATGAAAAGGAACTGCTGGGAGACCGCCCGCAGCCGGATACGACCGGACTTGATGAAGCGGCGGCAAGAGAAGCGATCAATGCTGACTACAATGAGCGCAGAGCCATCATGGACGCGTCTCCGATCCATGTTTCCATCGCCGGCCGTATCATGCTGAAGCGCGTCATGGGTAAGGCGTCCTTCTGCCATGTTCAGGATCGTGAGGGCAAGATCCAGGTCTATGTCGCGAGAGACGCCATCGGCGAGGAGTCCTATGCGGAGTTCAAGAAGATGGATATCGGCGACATTATCGGCGTTAAGGGATACGCTTTCCGTACAAAGACCGGAGAAGTCTCCGTCCATGCCGAGTCCGTGGTACTGCTTTCCAAGTCCCTGCAGATCCTGCCGGAGAAGTTCCATGGCATCACGGACGTTGATACCAGATACCGTCAGCGTTATGTGGACCTGATCATGAACCCGGAGGTCAAGGACACCTTCATCAAGCGTTCCCAGATCATCAAGGAGATCCGTAACTTCCTCGACGGCAGAGGATTTATCGAGGTCGAGACCCCGATGCTGGTATCCAATGCCGGCGGTGCGGCTGCCCGCCCGTTCGAGACCCATTTCAACGCACTCGATGAGGACTTAAAGCTTCGCATCAGCCTGGAGCTCTACTTAAAGCGTCTGATCGTCGGCGGACTCGAGAGAGTCTACGAGATCGGCCGTGTATTCCGTAATGAGGGCCTGGACACCCGTCACAACCCGGAGTTCACCCTGATGGAGCTCTACCAGGCATATACCGACTACACCGGCATGATGGAACTGACCGAGAGTATGTTCCGCTATCTGGCGGAGAAAGTCTGCGGCAGCGCTGTCATTGAATATAACGGCACCGTCATTGACATGGCAAAGCCGTTCATCCGACTGTCCATGAATGACGCCGTCAAGCAGTACGCGGGCGTCGACTTTGACGAGATCAAGACGGACGAAGAGGCCAAGGCGATCGCAAAGGAACGCGGCATCGAGTTTGAAGACCGCCACAAGAAGGGCGACATCCTCAATCTCTTCTTCGATGAGTACTGCGAGGAGAAGATGATCCAGCCGACCTTCATCATGGATCACCCGATCGAGATCAGCCCGCTGACCAAGAAGAAGCCGGGCAGACCGGATCAGGTCGAACGTTTCGAGCTTTATATCTACGGCCGCGAGATGTGCAACGCATACTCCGAGCTGAACGATCCGATCGATCAGCGTGAGCGTTTCAAGGCGCAGGATGCTTTGAGCGAGGCAGGCGACGAGGAAGCGCAGCATACGGACGAGGATTTCCTGAATGCTCTTGAGATCGGTATGCCTCCGACAGGCGGTATCGGCTATGGCATCGACCGTCTGGTCATGCTGCTGACCAACAGCCAGGCGATCCGTGACGTACTGCTGTTCCCGACAATGAAGTCAATTAAGACCGGAAGTGAGGGAAATGGTGTAAGCTCTGAAGCCTCTGAAGAGGCTGCTGCAGCACCGGCAGACCCGTTCGCAGCACCGGCTGAACCGATTGATTTCAGCAAGGTTGAGATCGAACCGCTGTTCAAGGACTATGTTGATTTTGAGACCTTCA
>JAFTBX010000029.1 GCA_017455005.1 Lachnospiraceae bacterium
TACTGAATGGAATACCGTTTTCCTGGTTCAGCCTTGAAACACACATCCTCAGATATGCGGGAAGAGAAAGCCCGAGACGATCAAGGATCTGAACGGCACGGAGTTTTTCTGTATCTTCTGTCCTGAATTGAACTAACGTGCTTGCCATCGTATTATCCTCCTGACTTGATAATGGTTTATGGTCATACCTTAACCACCTATAGCATACCACAGAAAGAAAACAAATGCAATCAAATGATTACAATTGTTGTGGGATGGGAATCCTCATTGATTTTGCTGTCTCGTGGTCCTACTGGACACTTTTCTTCAAAACCGAAAAATTGTCCAGTGGGATTCGTTGCCATTGTTTCTACGAGTTGGAATTCTGCTTTCTGCTTTGTTCCAACGCTATGTGCCACAGGATCTGATGGTGAGTGTATTCGGCGGGAATGAAGCCTGGGGAGTTCTGATGGCGGCAACGATCGGCGTGCCGCTTTACGCCTGCGGCGGAGGTACGATCCCGCTACTGCAGCGATGGATGTGGGAAGGCATGAGCCTGGGAAGCGCGGCAGCATTTATGATTACGGGGCCCGCCACAAAAATCACGAATCTCGGGGCGTTGAAGATCGCCATGGGGTGGAAACGATTTGCACTATATATCGGCTTCGTGATGCTGTTTTCTTTCCTGAGCGGAATGATTGTGAACCTGGTTTTATAATCCTGAAAATGTTATGGAAAACCTCCGGAGAGTATAGTCTTCTTCGGAGGACTTTTTATTTAAAGCGTTTCTGTGCGCTCAGTTCATCGCCGGTTCTGCCTTCCTGGCAGACGGTGGGGCAACCGCGCATGAGCAGTTCGTTGCATATGATATCATCCATGATATGCTTTTCTTCCGGTTGACTGTAATTCAGCCAGGACTTCCGGACGATGTCATAGATTCGTTCATTATTTATGCTCAAATTGGAAGCGAGAGAGAGAAGAAAAAACTCAGGATTTATGATATACTGATAAATTACAGAGATATACTCTGTCAAAAGATAAAAAGCCAAGTTCCCGAACAAGAGGAAAGCGGTGTTTATAATATGGAGGATAAGGAATGAAAATACTGTACAATGACGGACATGTCGATGAGTGCCCCGCTGAGCTGGAACTGGAGGTGCTCAGGCACTCCGGCGCACATATCATGGCGCAGGCTGTGAAACGCCTGTATCCTGATGTGCATTTTGCGTACGGTCCCGCTACGGAAAAGGGATTTTACTACGATATTGATCCGGGTGAACGATCCATTGGAGAGGAGGATCTGCCCGCAATTGAGAAGGAAATGAAGAAGATCGTGAAGGAGAACCTTCCGTTCAAGGTGTACGCGCTCCCAAGGGAAGAGGCTATCGCGCTCATGAAGGAGCGGGGTGAGATCTATAAGGTCGAGCATATCGGAGACCTTCCGGAGGATGCGGTCATCACCTTTTACCAGCAGGGCGACTACATTGATATGTGCGTCGGCCCGCACCTGACCTACACCAAGGCGCTGAAGGCTTTCAAGCTGACGGCTGTTTCCGGCGCGTACTGGAAAAACGACCAGAAGAATAAGATGCTGACCCGTCTCAACGGCGTCGCTTTCCGTACGCAGGAAGAGCTTGAGGAGTACGAGACCAGAGTCGCGGAGGCGAAGAGCCGCGATCACCGTAAGATCGGCAAGGACATGCGTCTCTTTATGACCAGCGATCTCGTCGGAAAGGGCATGCCGATGTTCCTTCCGAGAGGCTATCAGGTATGGCAGCAGCTGGAAAACTATATCCGTGAAATGGAGGTCATGCTCGGCTATCAGCATGTTCTGACCCCCTGCGTCGGTACTGTACAGCTGTATCAGACGAGCGGTCACTGGGAGCATTACCGTGACAACATGTTCCCGGCGATGGAAGTGGAAGGTGAGCAGTTCGTGCTTCGCCCGATGAACTGCCCGCACCATATGATGATCTACGCGAACCAGCCCCATTCCTACAGGGATCTGCCCATCAGGATCGGTGAGATCGCGCACGACTTCCGTTTTGAGTCCAGCGACACACTGAAGGGAATTGAAAGAGGAAGACATTTCTGCCAGAATGACGCGCATCTTTTCGTTACGCCGGAGCAGATCAAGGATGAAGTCGGCAATGTTGTCAACCTGATCTTTGACGTATATAAGGATTTTGGCATCACCGATTACCGCTGTGTCCTTTCCCTGCGTGATCCGGAAGACAAGGTCAAGTATCATCAGGATGACGCGATGTGGGAGAAGGCAGAGACTGCGCTGAGAGAAGTTCTTGTAGAGCTTGGCATTGAGTTTACCGAAGAAATCGGCGAGGCAGCCTTCTATGGCCCGAAGCTGGATGTGAATGTCCAGCCCGCAGTCGGCGCGGAGTATACGCTTTCTACCTGCCAGCTGGATTTCTGCCTGCCGGCCAAGTTCGACCTGACCTATACGGACAGAGACGGCAGCGAAAAGACGCCGGTCGTTTTGCACCGCGCGATCCTGGGCAGTCTGGACCGTTTCATGGCATATCTCATCGAAGAGACCAAGGGAAGCTTCCCGGTATGGCTGGCTCCGGTACAGGTTAAGGTGCTTCCGGTTTCCGAAAAGAGCCTGGATTATGCCGACGAGGTCTATCAGGAGCTGCGCAGGGCGCATATCCGTGTGGAGCTGGATGACCGTAACGAAAAGATCGGATACAAGATCCGCGGTGCAAGACAGGAAGACAAGGTACCATACATGATCATTGTCGGTGAGAAGGAAGTTGCCGACGGTACGATTTCTGTCAGAGAGCGCGCGACGGATCAGACGCACAGCGATACGACCGAGGCCTTTATCGCACGGATCCTGGAAGAGATCAGAAACTACAGCAGATAAATCTTATGTCGCAAATATATGTCGGAAGGTCGGCGTCTGATGCAGGGAGGAAGATATGACACTGCAGTCTATATACGAACAGGATAAGGAGCGTATCATTTCGTCCTTAAGCGGAAAGTCCAGAGAAGAAGCGGTGCGGATCATGGAAGCAGAGCTGGACAGGATCCTGTATGCGTTTAATGACGGCGAAGAGAGTGAACGGGTCCGGGAAACAGCCAATGCGCTGATCCAGACGGCAAAAGCCGGTGCAGGCATGGTCGACACGGACGGCGTGACAAGAATCTACGGGAGAAAGGAATACTCCGGCACAAACGCGGCGGGTGTTGCTGCCGAGGGTAAGATCTCAGTTCTGTTCTGGATCCTGCTTGTCGCAGGGCTTGTCTGCGCGGCACCGGTCGCGCTGTTGATCCGCGGATATCTCAGTGCCGAGGCAGTGGACACCAAACGGATCGTTCTTGCGTTTATGCCTGCAGGCAGCATGGTGCTTTTGTTTCTTGCCGGTCTTTTCCTGCGGAAAAAGTCGGTTCCGGACGGGGAACAGCTGCGCGCAGAGGTGCTGGTCGACCCGATGAAGGTCTACCACCACATGCTTGCGGTGATCCTTGTGATCGATAAGCAGATCGAAGAGATCCGAAGCCTTGGCGAAATGCGCGAACGGAAACTGATCAGAGAACAGGGCGCAACGGCAGACACCGCGGAGCTCACGCTTTTGTCACAGCTTCTGGAAGATGCTTACACACGGAGGGGAAGTGATGACCAGGCAGACGAAGAGATCTCCTCGATCCGGTTCTATCTGCATCAGAAGGGGATCGATACGATCGATTGGGATGAAACGGAAGAAACCGGCCATCACTGGTTTGACATGATCCCGGCTTATGAAGCGGGCACGCTCCGGCCTGCCCTGGTGCAGGACGGAAAGCTCCTGAAAAAGGGTCTGGCCTCCGAAGGAAGGCGGGTATAAGGATGGAACGTTTTTACGGATTTGACCTCGGCGACGCGGAGAGCGCGGTCACGAGGCTCAATAAAACAGATCAGGAAATACCCGAAGTGATCTCTGTTCAGGAAGCAGGGAGCTTTATTACGGCCTGGGCGATGCGACGGGACGGGAAGCTCCTGATCGGAGAGGGCGCCTGTTATGAACCGGACGCGCTGAAACGCCAGCTTCGGTTTAAAAGCAGGTTTCTGACGGACCCGTCTGCGCGCGGTGATATCAAGAGCTTTGCGGCGGGCGTGCTCGGAGAGCTCCTGCTGCAGGGGGACCTCGTGCGCGGAGACGATCAGTGCTTTTATGTAGGCTGTCCTGCCGGCTGGGATAAGGCGGCAAGGGAAGAGTACCGGGAGATCTTTGAAAGTGCAGGTTATCCGCCGCTGAAGGTCGTTTCAGAGTCCAGGGCAGCGTTGGTGAGCGCCTGCCGTTCGAGACACCTGCAGGTGGGATACGATATCCTGTCACGGCCTGTGCTGGTGGTGGATATCGGCTCTTCGACCACAGACTTTGCCTATATCATGAGCGGCAAGGAGGTTGAGCTGAAGACAGGCGGCGAAGTGTCGCTCGGCGGCGGTATCATGGACGAGATCCTGCTGGAAGAATCCGTCGCGGCATCGTTCGATCCGGAAAGGATCCGGAAGATCTTCAGTGAAAATGAAGCATGGAGGACGTACTGCGAGTTTGCCGCAAGACGTCTCAAGGAAAAGTATTTTTCCGATGAGGAATACTGGAAGAAGGAGCCGCTGACACAGACCGTAACGATTCGCGCACAGCTGATCCCGGCGAGGCTCAAGCTCAGTATGAGTCCGGAGATCGCGGATAAACTGATCAATAAAAAGGTGGACCGTCTCGGCAGAAGGTCGTTCAAGGAGGTCTTTACTGACAGCCTCCGTCAGGTGCGGCAGTCGATCTCTGACCGGCAGCCGGAGCTGATCTTTATGACGGGCGGCGTTTCCAGACTCGCGGTGATCCGCGACTGGTGCCGGGAGATTTTTCCGGAGGCGGTCGTGATCTGCGGCAGCGAGCCGGAGTTTTCTGTTGCGAAGGGCCTTGCGTACTGCGGAAAAATCGATGAGGAGCTAAGGGAGTTCAAAGCGGACATTGCCGCGCTGATCGACTCCACCGCAGTGGAAGACCTGGTGGAAAAAAACATCGACGTGCTTTACCGCAGCACGGTCGATAACATCGTGGATCCGATCCTGGAGAAAGTCGCACTTCCTGTAATCGACCGCTGGAGAGACGGCGCGATCGACCGGCTTGCGGACATTGACCAGATTATGGAAAAGGAGATCGACGAATACCTGCATTCTGCAGAAGGACGTGAGCTCCTGGCAAGATCTGTGGCCGCCTGGTTAAAGAGCATCTCGTACGGGCTGGAAGAGCACACGATGCCGATCTGCGTGCGCCATAACGTGCCCTACTCGGCGCTTAGCCTCAACACCTATCTGTCTCTTTCCGATATTGATATCCGGGTAGAGGCGAAGAGCCTTTTCGCGGTAGAAGAGATTACATGGCTGATCGACGCGATCGTTTCCGTGGTCGTGGGCCTTCTTTGCGGCGGCAGCGGCCTGGCACTGATCGCGAGCGGCATCCAGGGCATACTGATCGGATTTGTCATCTCGGCACTGGTGCTGGCGCTCGGAAAGGATCATATGCAGGGCGCGTTTCTGAAGATGAACATCCCGCATCCCCTGCGCCGGCTGATGCCAAAGAGCTACCTGCGCTCAAGGGCGGACAAGATATCCAGCGAGGTCAAGAAAAACCTCTACGAAAAGCTGGAGCATGAAAAGAATGAAGAGATCACCGAGCACCTGATCAGCGATATATCGCAGCAGATCGAGCGCTGCCTGACCAAGATGGCGGAGGTCGTGGAGATACCGCTTGGATGATGAATAGTAAGAATACACTGAAAATACCGGCGGCATGCCCGGTTTCGGGCCGTTGCGGGGGCTGCAGGGATACGGGCGTTTTGTACCGGACGCAGCTGGATAACAAACAGAAGATGATGGAAAAGCTCCTCGGCGGCTTCGGTGCCGTGGAGCCGATCCTCGGCATGGCGGACCCGATGCATTATCGCAACAAGGTCCACCATGTTTTTGCGAGAGATAAAAAGGGCAATGTCCTCGCCGGCTGCTATGAGGCCGGCTCGCACAGGGTTGTTGACATCCGGGATTGCATGATCGAGGATGAAAAGTGTCAGCAGATCATCCTGACGATCCGGTCTATGCTTCGTTCCTTTAGGATTCTGATCTACGATGAGGACCGCGGAACGGGACTACTTCGTCATGTGCTGGTCAGGCGTGGCTTTCAGACCGGTGAGATCATGGTTGTGCTGGTTTTGAGCTCGCCGATCCTTCCCGGCAAAAACAACTTTGTCAAAGCACTATTAAAAGCGCACCCGGAGATCACGACGATCGTGATCAATGTTAACGATGAAGATACGAGTATGGTGCTGGGAAAGGTGAGTAAGACGATCTACGGACCGGGATTTATCCGGGATACTTTGTGCGGCTGTACCTTCCGCATCTCGCCGCAGTCTTTTTACCAGGTCAATCCGGTGCAGACGGAGATACTTTATGATACGGCTGTCCGCTATGCAGACTTAAAGAGCGGCGAACAGCTGATCGATGCCTATTGCGGTATCGGCACCATCGGGCTGACCGCAGCGAAAAACGTGCCGGGATGCCGTGTCACCGGAGTAGAACTGAATGCGGACGCTGTCCGTGACGCCAGGATCAACGCAAAGGAAAACCGCATTACCAATGCGCGTTTTATCGCAGGCGACGCCGGAAAATACATGGAAGCGATGGCGGATGCCGGAGAACGGGCGGACGTGGTCTTTATGGACCCGCCCAGATCCGGGAGCACCGAGCAGTTTATGAAAGCCGTGGTCCGGATCGCTCCTTCACGGGTGGTTTATATCAGCTGCGGACCGGATACGCTGCAGCGTGATCTGAAGTACTTTACGAAGCACGGCTACCGGGTCGGGCGGATACAGCCCGTGGACATGTTTCCGTTCACGGCTGAACACGTGGAGACGGTGGTGCTGCTGACAAAGGTTTAAAACAGTTTTCCATTGACATATTTTCACAATTCATTTACAATAACGCCGATACACCAGTATCGGTGTTTCTTTTTTCTGAGATGATCTGAAGCTTTTGGCTGGAGTTTCATATTTCTCACGCAGCATAGGACAGACGGGTATTCGGAGGACAAACGGATACCGGACCACAGTGCTTTTTGAGGCACTGTATTTGTTGTATGCAAAGGAGAAGAAAATGATGTCAAAAGCAGCAGTACATGCCGGCGGTAGTGTTAAGGAAAATGCAGCCTACGAAGAGGTCAGGAACAGGATCGTTCCGATTCTGATCAATTACGAAGGAAATAAGGACTACCTTACGGACAAACCGTTTCGCAAGATGCAGGATCTGGCGGTGGTCTATCAGCTTTTTGAGGAGAACGGGGAAAGCATCCGCTTAAAACCAGTGACGAGGGAAATGTTCCGGGCGTATGATGTCCGTCTCGACACCCTGCATGACAATGCAGTACAGGTCATGCGGACCGTTATGCCGTCCGGCATGCGTTTCCTGGAGGAACTCGTAATCGAAGGCAAGGCAGACAAGAAGATGAAAATGCAGACCGTTGAGGCATTTTTGGAGAAGCAGGAGAGTACAGGCAGTCCTGTCTGCGGCGCAATTGTGGTCAGCAACAGCATACTCTGCCACGGCGCAGGAGCCATTCTCGATCCGGAGGTGACGGCCGCGTTGGCAAAGGTGGCCGGAAGGGACTACCTGATCATCCCGTCATCGATCCATGAACTGATCGTGATCCCGAGGCAGATGGCGGAGAGTCTCGGTTCCATGCGTCCGATGGTCAGGCGCGTGAACCGCAGTATGGCAGATGAAAGCGAGATCCTTTCAGATCATATCTATACCTATGATTATGTTCAGCAGCAGCTGAAGATCAGGCAGTGATCCCGACTTTGGTCATGTGCTTAAATATCAGGCACGTGCTTAAAATTTGGGCATATGCACATATGTCAGAAAAATGCTATACTATGTTATGGTATATGCTTTACGTTTTGCTCCAAAATCATAACTGTGCAATGACAGATCCGATAGTACGGTCCGTACGAAAAAGGAGAGCTGAAAATGGAAGAGATCAGATGCCCCAGATGCGGCGCAGTGTTTCAGGTAGATGAATCAGACTATATAGAGATATTAAAGCAGGTCCGGGACCGCGAGTTTGCAAAGGAACTGAAAGAGCGGGAGGACCGCTTTATCAGCGATCGTGAAAATGCGCTCCGGATCCAGAAGATGCAGCTGGAAGGCGTGTACAAAGAGGCACTGCAAAAAAAGGAGACCGAGATTCTGAAGCTTCAGTCGGAGCACGAAACGGAAGTGGCGGAACTGAAAGCGGATAATGACGCGGAACTGATCGAGCTTCGTACCAGACTGAGCGGCTTTGAAAATGAAAAGCAGCTGATGCAGAAAGAAATGGAACTGAAGCTGCGGACGATTGAGCAGGAAGGAAGGCTTCGCGAGCAGTCCCTTGAGACAGCAGGAAAACTCCGGGAACAGTCTCTGCGCGAAAGCTATGAGACGCAGCTGAAGAACAAGGATGAGGTCATCGCATACTATAAGGATCTGAAAGCGCGGATGTCCACCAAGATGATCGGAGAGACGCTGGAGCAGCACTGTGAGACCGAGTTCAACCGGCTTCGTGCGACCGCGTTTCATCACGCGTACTTTGAAAAGGATAATGACGCGCGCTCCGGCAGTAAAGGCGACTATATCTACCGCGAGACGGCGGCCGACGGCACCGAGTTCATCAGCATCATGTTTGAAATGAAAAATGAAGCGGAAGAGACGGCAACCAAACATAAAAACGAAGACTTTTTAAAGGAACTCGACAAGGACCGCAGAGAGAAATCCTGTGAATACGCCGTACTTGTGTCCCTGCTGGAGGCCGACAGTGAGTTGTATAATACCGGCATCGTGGATGTGTCGCACCGCTATGAAAAGATGTATGTCATCCGGCCGCAGTTTTTTATTCCCATGATCACGCTGCTGCGCAACGCGGCGCTCAACTCGCTTTCTTACCGGCAGGAACTTGCCGCAGTCCGTGCGCAGAACATCGATATCAGTCATTTTGAAGAAGAGATGAATGACTTCAAGGACAAGTTTCAGCGCAACTACCGCCTTGCAAGTGAAAAGTTCAAGACCGCTGTGGATGAGATCGACAAGTCCATCGCTCATCTTCAGAAGATCAAGGACGCGCTTCTGTCTTCGGAAAACAACCTCCGTCTGGCCAATGATAAGGCGCAGGATTTAAGCATCAAAAAACTGACTAAGAACAATCCGACCATGGCGCGCAAATTTGCGGAGCTTGGAGGTGAGCGGCATGGCTGAGCTTACACGTCAGGCGATCCGCGCTTCTTTTCTGAAGCTTCTGGAGGAGCAGCCCCTGAGCAGAATCACTGTGAAGGACATCACCGCGGCCTGCGGCGTCAACCGCAACACGTTTTACTATCATTATCAGGATATTCCGGCGCTTTTGTTAGAGATCGTCAAGGAGGACTCAGACCGTCTTATCCGGGCTTATCCGACGATTGATTCCCTGGAGGAATGCATCCAGGTGGCCGGCCGGCTCGCGAAGGATAACCGGAAGGTTATGCAGCATATTTATCATTCGGTCAACCGTGACATTTTTGAACAGTATCTCTGGGAGATCTGTTCCCATGTTGTGGAAACATACTTTGATACCATCTACGGAGAACGCAAAATCAGTTCTTTTGACAGGAAGACACTGATCACCTATTATAAATGTGAATGCTTCGGACAGGTGATCTTCTGGCTGGAAAACGGATTCAGCGATGAGGCGATGGAACAGTTTAAGCGCATCTGTGAGCTGAAAAAGGATCAGGCGGAAGAAATGATCCGGCGCTGTGAAGAAGAGTAATATGTGAATGCTGCCTTCGGAAAGCCGTGGCGGTTTAGCGGATGGCATACAGTCAGCCGGCGCGAGAAAATACATTTAGGCAAATTACGTCATGTGCCCAAATTTTGGGCACGTGACGTATTTTGTTCCTACCAAATTATGTCAATTGTGGTTAAACTGTAAAGATGTGAAAAGAGAACATCCGGTTATTGGTTCTTGATATAGCACCGGAAACATCAGGACGGTTTTATGGGAATATCAGAAAAAAAGAATAAAAAAAATATCGCTGATTTCATTGTGGATCATAACAGGATCATCGCGGTCATCGTACTGATCCTGGTCGTGCTCTCTCTGTTTGTGTCTACGTTTGTCGGGATCAACTATGACCTGACGACCTATCTTCAGGAGAGCGCTCCGTCTAAAGTGGCGATCGAGAAGATGCGTGATACGTTTGGCTATCCGGGCACCGGACGTCTGATGCTCAAGGATGTCAGCATTTATGAGGCAAAAGATTATAAGGACAGGATCGAAAAACTGGACGGAGTCGATCAGGTGGTCTGGTGTGACCTGACCAATTCGATCTATACTTCCTCGGAGTTCATTGACTATGACGCGATATCCGATTATTACAAGGACGGTTATGCCGTCATGGATGTGACGTTTAAGGAGGGCGATACATCCAAGCGGACACATGAGGCGATAGATGAGATCGAAGAGCTCGTCGGCGATAAGGGATATATCGTCGGCATGGCGCCGACCAACAAATCGACAGAAGAGACCGTTGAGAAGGAAATGGCGATGGTGCTCAGCATTTCCGTGACACTTCTGTTCATCATTCTTCTGCTGACGACGACATCTTACTTTGAACCGGTCATTTTCCTGACTGTTATCGGCGCCGCCGTAGCTCTGAACAAAGGAACTAACATTATATTAGGAAACATTTCCTATATCACCAACAACATCATGGTCGTCATACAGATGGCGACATCAATGGACTATTCGATCTTCCTGCTGGACTGCTATGAAAGAGAGCGCGAGAACGGTCTCGAGAAGATACCTGCCCTGAAAGCGGGTCTGATGGCAACGATCCGTACCGTCCTCGCGAGCTCCCTGACCACGTTTTTCGGCTTTGTGGTGCTGGTGCTGATGGAGTTTAAGATCGGCATCGACCTGGGCGTTGTCATGTCCAAGAGCATCATCTGTTCGCTGCTTATGGTCATCTTTTTCATGCCCGCGCTGCTGCTTTTGTTCTCGGATGTGATCGATAAGATGAAGCACCGGGACCTGTTCCCGTATTTTGGGAACTTTGCAAAGGTCATCCAAAAGATCAGTCCGTATGTACTTGTTGTTGTGCTGCTGCTGGCGCCGGGACTTTATATCACTCAGAGTATGAACGACTTCAAGTACGGCCCGGACGCAACCAGTACCGGTGACCGTATGGCGATCTATAATCAGACCCAGGAGATCAACGAGCGCTTCGGGCGTTCCAATCTGATCGTCGCGATCTTCCCGGACGAGGGAAGCGTTAAGGAAAAAGAACTGGTCGACGAGCTTGAATCGAGGTCCTATGTTAAAAAAGTTATGGGAATGTCCGCGTATCTGCCGGAAGGGATGTTTGAGGATATCCTTCCGAGAAGCCTGACGGAAATGTTCCATAAGGACGGATATACACGCCTTCTGATCTATACGCGCACCAAGCCGGAGAGCCCCGCGGGCTATCAGTACAGCGATGAGATCCAGGAAACGATCAAGTCGTACTACGGAGAAGAAAATACCTTCATTGCCGGAAATACACCGACCACGCAGGATATGCAGCGGATCCTCACAAAGGACTATACCAAGGTTAATACCCTTGCGATCATCTGCATTTTCCTGGTCGTCGCTATCTCCTTTAAGTCACCGATCATTCCGATCGCCGCGATGATCCCGATCATGGCTGCGATCTATCTGAATATGATCTTCCCGTATCTGACGGGCAAGGAGCTGATCTTTATCGCTTACGCGGTCGTATCCTGCGTGCAGCTTGGCTCCACGATCGACTACGCGATTTTAAGCATTGATAATTATTCGCATCTGCGGAAAACAATACCGGACAAGAAAGAGGCGGCAATCGAAATGACCCGCATCAGTTTTCCGTCCATGCTCACGTCGGGCGGAATCCTGATGGTCTGCGGCTATGTTGTATTCTTTATTTCGACAAGTCCGGCGATTCGGGAGGTCGGTCACCTGATCGGCAGAGGCGCTATCTTCTCGGTGTTCTTTGTTACGACGCTGATGCCTTCGATCCTGCAGCTGATCGATAAGTTTATCGTGACGGACATCAAATCCCGCCGCGCCGAGCGGATCGAGCACCTCAGGAGCCGGGCGCAGCACCGCAGGGAACGCTTCAGAAAGCTCCGGGAAAATCTGCAGGAGCGGGCATTGCAGACAGCGGCAAAACTCGCGGAGACGTCAGCGCCGTATCCGGCAGCAGAAGCTTCAGGCGCGCAGACGGCTGCAGCAGAAGACGATAAAATACAGAAAGAGGAGGGATCAGAAAATGAATAAGAAGAATCTGAACAGGTCATTCTCGCGGTTCACTGCCTCGGCACTGGCACTCGCGATGGCCGCGTCCACGGCCTGCCCGATGAACGCGCTGGCAGCAGGCGGCGCGGACGTCAGTGAAAAACTCTACATTAACATGGGTTATAACGGCGATATTGAAAAGGCCAATGTCGTCAAAGAGATCCAGTTTACGACTTCGGACAGCTATACGGACTACGGTGATTATCAGGAGATCACGAACATGACCGACCGGCAGGATCCTGCTGTCAGCGGAGACGCCGTGACCTGGGCACGCCCGGAAAAGGGCAGCAAACTGTATTTCCAGGGAACGATGGATCCGGCGGGCGTAAAGCTCCCGTGGACCTTTGATGTGAAGTATAAGGTAAACGGAATAGAGACGACGGCGGAAAAGGCTGCCGGCGCGTCCGGCACGGTTGAGATCGATATTGACGCGATCCCCGATAAGAGCGTTTCGAAGTATATGCAGGATAACATGATCCTGCTGGTCCTGATCCCGATGGATACCTCGGACGTCTATTCGATCGACGCGCCCGGCTCCATGGAGGCAAGCTTCGGCAACTACAGCGGCATCGGCTTTGAAGCGCTTCCCGGAAAGGAAGGCCATTTCGAAGCACGTTTTGGCACGGAGTCGTTCGAATCCATGGGTGTCATGATGATCATGACGCCGGTGACAGTCTCGGATCTCAATAAAATAAAGGACCTGAAGGAGGTCAAAGA
>JAFTBX010000030.1 GCA_017455005.1 Lachnospiraceae bacterium
CCCTTCATACACGGATCAGGCGATCGTCATGTCCTACCCGCTGATCGGCAACTACGGGATCGCGAACGACGACTTTGAGAGCAGGATCGTGGCGCCGTCGGCGCTGATCGTAAGGGACATCAATGATGATCCGTCGAATTTCCGTTCCGCAGGAACGCTTTCGGAGCTGCTGGAAGAAAACGGTGTTCCCGGGATCAGCGGTGTGGATACGAGAAAGCTTGTGCGCAGTATCCGGGACCTCGGGTCGAGAAGGGTGCTGATCACGGATGCGGGTACGGACAGGGAAGAAGGGCTTTGGAAGATCCGGGAGACGCCTGTGCCGCATGACGCCGTCCGAAGGAGCAGCTGCCGGAAAAAATGGTACAGCCGGACTTCCAATCCCCTATATCATGTGGTCGCGGTCGACTGCGGCATGAAACAGAACATCGTCCGCATGCTGAACCGTCATAAGTGCAATGTGACCATTGTGCCCTACGATACAAAGGCGGAGGAGATCCAGCGGCTGCAGCCGGACGGCGTGTTCGTATCGAACGGGCCGGGCGACCCGACGGATGTGCCGGAAGTGATCGAAACGCTCAAAGCATTGCGCGGCCGGATCCCGGTCTTCGGGATCTGCCTCGGCCATCAGCTTCTGGCGCTTTCCTACGGCGCCCGTACATATAAGCTCAAGTTCGGCCACAGAGGGGGAAACCACCCCGTCAAAGCGCTTTCGACCGGAAAGATCGAGATCACGAGCCAGAACCACAGCTACGCGGTCGACGAAGAAAGCCTCGAAGGGACCGGCCTTACTGTCACGCACATCAACCTGCTGGACGGGACTGTAGAGGGCGTCAGCTGTGAAAATGACCTTGCTTTTTCCGTACAGTATCATCCGGAGAGCGCGCCGGGGCCGCAGGACAGCGCTTACCTGTTCGCTCGCTTTACCGGGATGATGGACCGGGCGAAGGGGCAGGAGGTGTGATATGCCGAAAAGAACTGATCTGAAGAAAATACTCGTCATCGGCTCCGGCCCGATCGTTATCGGTCAGGCGGCGGAGTTTGACTATGCCGGCACACAGGCCTGCCTTGCCCTGAAAGAAGAGGGCTATGAGGTCATCCTAGCCAATTCCAACCCGGCGACGATCATGACCGATCACGCAATCGCGGACAAGGTCTATATGGAGCCGCTGACGCTGGAGTATCTCGCGAGGATCTGCCGGTATGAACGTCCGGACGCCATTGTGCCCGGGCTCGGCGGCCAGACCGGCCTCAACCTGTCGCTGCAGCTTTATGAAAAGGGCGTGCTCGCGGAGTGTGAGACGGAGCTTCTCGGCACGGATGCCGAAAGCATCCGCCGCGCGGAGGACAGGGAGCTCTTTAAGGAGCTTTGCGAGGAACTGGGCGAGCCGGTTGTTCCTTCCGCCATCACGACGACAGTGGAAGAGGGCCTTAAAGCTGCGGATGAGATCGGCTATCCCGTCATTTTGCGGCCGGCATTTACCCTCGGCGGGACAGGCGGCGGCTTTGCCTATCACGAAGATGAGATGCGGACGATGATGAAGCACGCGCTGGAGCTTTCACCGGTGCATCAGGTCCTTGTGGAAAAGAGCATCCGGGGCTATAAGGAGATCGAGTACGAAGTTATGCGGGATGCCAACGATACGGCGATCACCGTCTGCAACATGGAAAACCTCGACCCGGTCGGCATTCATACGGGCGACTCGATCGTCGTCGCGCCGAGCCAGACCCTGACCAACAAAGAGTATCACATGCTCCGGGACAGCGCCCTCAGGATCATCCGCGCGCTGAAGGTAAAGGGCGGCTGCAATGTACAGTTCGCGCTGGATCCGGAGTCGTTTCAGTACTATGTCATCGAGGTCAACCCGAGGGTCTCGCGTTCCTCGGCGCTTGCCTCCAAAGCGAGCGGATATCCGATCGCGCGTGTTTCAGCCAAAATCGCGGTCGGCATGAACCTCGACGAGATCCGCCTTGCCAATACGCCCGCCTGCTTTGAACCGGCGCTCGACTATGTCGTGACCAAGATGCCGCGGTTCCCCTTTGATAAGTTTACTCTCGCGTCAAACGTGCTTTCCACCCAGATGAAGGCGACCGGGGAGACCATGAGCATCGGACGCACGATGGAAGAGAGCCTATTAAAGGCGATCCGCTCCCTGGAAGACGGAAAGAACCACATCCATCTGGAGAAGTTCGACGTGCATAACCTTTCGGACAGGTCTGCGCCGGAAAACCGGGAGGAGGCTGTCGAAAAGCTCCTTAAGTACATCGAAGAAGGGACGGATGACCGAATCTACGCGATCTCCGAGCTCCTCTGGCTCGATGCCGACCCGCAGACGATCTACCAGCGGACCAGGATCGATATGTTCTTCCTTGATAAGATCAAAAAGATCGTCGATTTTGAAAAGAAGCTGGAAATGTCGGCAGAAGCGGACATGCCGGAGGACGGGGTTCCGGATGAAGGCCCCGGCAGGGAGCTTTTGTACGAGGCGAAGCGGATGGGCTTTTCCGATTCGTATATCGCGGAGCTTACAGGGCACACCGAAGAAGAGATCCGGACTTTAAGAAAGCGCTTCGGCATCCGGCAGGTCTACAAGATGATCGATACCTGCGCGAGCGAGTTTGAAAGCTATGTGCCGTATTTTTATTCCACCTATGAAGAAGAAAACGAATCGGTCGTATCGGAAGCACCCAAGATCATCGTGCTCGGCTCCGGCCCGATCCGGATCGGCCAGGGCGTGGAGTTTGACTATTCGACCGTGCATGCAGTCAGGACGATCCACGAGCTGGGGTATGAGGCAATCGTGATCAACAACAACCCGGAGACCGTTTCCACAGACTATACGACAGCGGACAAGCTTTATTTTGAGCCGCTGACCGTGGAAGATATCATGAACATCATTGACCTTGAAAAGCCGCTCGGCGTGATCGCCACGCTCGGCGGGCAGACGGCGGTCAATCTCGCGGAGCCTCTGGCAAAGCTTGGGACAAAGATCATCGGCACCGGCCCGGAGGCGATCTTCAAGGCGGAGGACAGGGATGCTTTCGAGCAGGTCATCCGTGACCTTCAGATCCCCCATCCGGAAGGGATCGCGGTCCACAACATCCCGGACGGCATCCGGGCGGCTGCAAAGATCGGTTATCCGGTCCTGGTTCGTCCGAGCTTTGTGCTTGGCGGCAGGGCCATGGAGATCGTAGCCAATGAGAAGATGCTGACAGGATACTTAAAGAACGCCGTGGAAGTGGACGAGGACCGTCCGGTCCTCGTGGATAAGTATATCGTCGGCAGGGAAGTGGAAGTAGACGCCGTCTGCGACGGACAGGATGTGTTCCTTCCGGGGATCATGGAACTTGTGGAGCGCACCGGCGTTCATTCCGGAGACAGTATCAGCGTCTATCCGCCGTTTTCACTGTCGGATAAGGTAAAGGCCGTGATCACGGACTATACAAGGCGTCTCGGCATCGGGCTCGGCATCGTCGGGCTGTACAACATCCAGTTTATCGTAGACGGTGAGGAACAGGTCTCCATCATCGAGGTCAATCCGAGAGCTTCCCGCAGTGTGCCTTTTCTTTCAAAGTCTGCGGGAGAGCCGCTTGTGGATATCGCTGTCCGCGCCATGCTCGGCATCAGCTTAAAGGAGCAGGGGTATGCCGGAAAGACAGTCCCGGAACGTGATTTCTGGTACGTCAAGGCACCGGCATTTTCATTTGAAAAACTGGGCGGCATGGACGCGTATCTTTCCCCCGAAATGAAGTCGACCGGCGAGGCGATCGGCTATGACCGGAGTCTCAAGCGGGCACTCTATAAGGCGCTGCAGGCCTCCGGCGTCAGGATGAAGAAATACGGTACGGTCATCGTAACACTCGCCGATGAGGACAAAGAAGAGGCGCTGCCGCTGATCCGGCGGTTTTATGAGCTGGGCTTTAACATCGAGGCAACGGTCGGCACGGGCGTCTTTCTCAAGGAGCACGGCATCCGGACGAGGATACGCCGCAAAATCAGCGAAGGAAGCGAGGAGATCCTCGATTCCATCCGCGCAGGCTACGTCAGTTACATCATCAACACCCGCGCGATCCTTTCGGGGGTGCATTACAGCGACGGCGTCGCGATCCGCAGATGCGCGATCGCAAACGGCGTGACGATGTTCACCTCGCTGGACACGGTGCGGATCCTGCTCGATATCCTTGAAGAGATCAGCCCCAGGATCTCGGTGATCTGAGCGCCCCGTTATGTGAGACTGAACGTAAGCGGATCAGTGACGCAGGATCATAAAACTTCCGGCCGTTTGAAAAAGAGCCGGGTTTAAACAGACAAAAAGATCCCCTTCTGCGGGCGCTTAAGGCGGATATGATCGAGGTTTTCTCCAATAATCAGTATATCGTGGATATGTCCAAGGGCATTGCGAAGGCACTGGAGTTCGTCGTCTTTGCGTTATGTACTTATATGACGATCCTGCTGCTGCAGACCAACATGAAGAAAATGCCCGTCACGACCGGTTTGAAGATCCCG
>JAFTBX010000031.1 GCA_017455005.1 Lachnospiraceae bacterium
ATCATCGTGGATGATATGATCTCCTCCGGCGAGACGATCCTGGAAGTTGCGGCTGAACTCAAGAAGCGTCAGGCAAGGAGAGTATTCGGCTGTGTGACTTTCGGCCTGTTCTCCAACGGCCTGCGTGCCTTTGATGAGGCTTATGATGCGGGCGTGATCGACAAGATCTTTACGACCAACCTGGTTTATCAGTCCCCTGAGCTGCTTTCCAGAAAATGGTATGCGGACGTCAACATGGGTAAGTATATCGCGCTGATGATCGATTACCTGAATCATGATTATTCCATCAGCAAGCTGCTGAACCCAACCGACCGCATCAACCGGCTGCTTAACAAATACCGCAGCATGAGAAATGGCGAAAACTGACAGAACGGACCTTTTCAGTAACAGGGTCAGGATCTTCAGCTTCATATTGACAGTACTTGTAATCTGGATCCACGCCGTTCAGCCTTCTCTGGTTTATCCGGAGGGAACGGCAGGCGCGGGTCTGTGGATCATGCTTCAGAGAGTACTGGGCACTTACCTCGGACAGATCGCTGTTCCGGGGTTTTTTGCTCTGAGCGGATATCTTTTTTTCCGCAACGCAGACCGGGCTGCAGATGATCCGGCAGCATTTTTCGGAGCGAAGCTGAAGAGCCGTGTCCGGACGCTCGCGGTCCCGTATCTTCTCTGGAATCTGATCTATTATATGATCTATCTTGCGGCAGGTCGCGCGGAGCTTTCGCTGCCGTTTGCCCTGAAGAGTATTTTCTTATATTATTGTAACCCTGTCTTCTGGTATCTGAAGCAGCTGATCGTGATCACGGTACTTACGCCCGTCCTTTGGCTGCTTTTAAAAAAAGACCGGAGCACGGCTCCGGTCCTGGTGGGTTTATTTTTCCTTGCTGTCTTTTATGATCTGCTTCCGGTTCATCCTGTCAATGAGGACGCCCTGTTTTATTATGCCTGCGGTACCGCTGCGGCTCTGCATGGCCGCGACTTTGTGGAAAACGGGGCGGAAGCAGGAATCACCGAGCCGAAGCGATGGAGATGGATCACGCCTGGCTTTGCCGCTGCGTTTTGCCTGCTGCATGCGATGGCGCTTTGGGGAGCTAAGTATGGATTCGTCCGGATGAGCATCGCGGGCGCCGTCGGCTGCCGGATCTGCGGGATCATTGCACTGTTTGCACTGCTGTCATCCTGCGGAGCAGGAACAAAACGGACGCCCAAATATATGGAATACAATTTCTTCGTTTACGCTACGCATTATCTGGAGCTTCGTCTCGTCCAGAAGATCGCGGGTGCGGCAGGCTCCGGCCCTCTGGTGTCTTCTTTGCTTTATCTTCTGATGCCCGGATTATGCATCTGTCTCAGCGTTGCTGCGGGCAGGATCATGCAAAGATATACTCCGGCTGTTTTCAGGCTTCTGACGGGAGGAAGAGACTGAGGGACCGGGCTCACCCCGCTGTCCAGCGTCCCGATGCACCTGCCGGCAGGATAAAGGACGAATTCCCGACCGGAAGGCCGATCTCATCGGCTTCCGCACTGCCGCCGAAACGCTTTACAGCCGTGAGGCCGAGCATGTATTTCAGAACGCCTGCCTGCAGGCCGGTGGTATAGCTGTTAATAAGTACAAACAGCGGATCATCGGACATGACCTGCATGCAGAGTTCGATAAACGGGTAAATGCTTTCTTCGATCTTCCAGATCTCGCCCTTGGGACCGCGGCCGTAGGAAGGCGGATCCATGATAATGGCGTCATAGGTGTTGCCGCGGCGGATCTCTCGCTCTACAAACTTTCTGCAGTCATCGACCAGCCAGCGTACCGGCGCTTCCTGCAGTCCGGAGGCGGCTGCATTTTCCTTGGCCCAGCCGACCATACCCTTGGAGGCATCCACATGCGTCACTTCGGCACCTGCGGCAGCGGCAGCAAGTGTAGCGCCGCCGGTGTAGGCAAAGAGATTCAGCACCCGGACCGTTTTCCCGCTTGCGACCCGCTCACGGATCAGTCTGTAGCTCCAGTCCCAGTTGACAGCCTGCTCCGGGAACACACCCGTATGCTTGAATGCGAAGGGCTTCAGGTGAAAGGTCAGCTGTTTATCCCAGTCCGACGGTCCGTAATGGATATCCCAGCTTTCGGGAAGATCAAAAAACTCCCACTCACCGCCGCCTTTTGCGGAACGGTGGTAGTGTGCGTTCGGACGCGACCATCCGGGAAGATTCTTTTTGCTTTCCCAGATCACCTGCGGGTCGGGCCGGATCAGCCGGTAGCCGCCCCAGTCTTCCAGTTTCTCACCGAGAGAGGTGTCAAGTACTTTATATTCTGACCATTTATCTGCGATCCACATCGTCTGCTCCTTTGATACCGGGCGCATCGGCAGCCCTTTTATGAGTTACTTCTTATTGTAAAGTCTGTTACGGGCTTTCGCAAGGCGTTTCCCCGCGCTGTTTAAAGATTTGTAAATATTTAGAAAGCATTTATTACTTGTAACAACTAGATATTGTTGCTATACTTCAAAATAGATTGATTCTATAGTAGTTTTTGTACCTTTTTATATATGGTCGGAACAGTCAGGAGATCTCTTATGAAGAAATTGATTACAATTTCAGCACTTGCGGCAGCCTTTGCCCTGTCATTGTCAGCGGCGGCATTTGCGGACGGCTGGGCAAAGGAGAATAGCCAGTGGGTCTACTACCAGAACGGCATCAAGGTGACCAATGACTGGCGCACGAGCGCTGACGGCGGATATTATTATCTGGACAGCTACGGCAACATGCTCGTCAACAGCTTTGTAGACTATGAGCGGTATGTCGATGCTATCGGCCGTATGGTGACGGCTGCATGGAGACAGATCGACGGCAAGTGGTATTACTTTGATACCAACGGCAAGCTCATCCGCAATAAGTCAAAGCAGATCAACGGCGTCTATTATTTCTTCGACTACGAGGGCTGCATGAGCACGGGATGGGTCGAAGATGACAGCGGCGACTGGTATTACTGCGATCCGGGTGACGGACACCGCATCACCTCTGCATGGAAGAAGTTGGAGCCTGATGAGAGCATGGCGATCGATTACAGTGAGGAGTCCACGATCAACGAGGACGGAACCTACTGGTATTACTTCCAGTCCTCCGGCAAGATGACGAGGGCTGACTCCAGCGAGTACAAGGAAGCTGTTATCAACGGCGCGCGTTATGCTTTCGATGAGTATGGTCGCATGACGACCGGATGGGTCAAGCTGAACGATACCACGCCTGCGATCGCCGGCTGGAAGTACTATAATGACAGCACCTCCCTCGGTACTTACGGTGCGGCGCATACCGGCTGGCTTTCCGCGTATCCGCCGGAGAATGCTGACCTTGGTTCGGACGTCGCATGGTATTACTTTGATTCCAGAGGAGTTCCGTATCACGGCACGGATGTCGGATCCGGTGATGATGACGAGACGCTGGTCGCGAAGTTCAGACGCCTTACGATCAACGGCAAGACCAACACCTACCTCTTTAATGAGTACGGCAACCCGGTCTACGGTCTCCGCAAGGTCTACAGATCAAACGGCACCGTGACCAGCATGTACTTCGGTACGAAGCAGGAGAGCTGCCTGCAGCTCGGTGAGAAGAATATCACCGAGGCTGACGGCACCGTATCGGTCTTCCACTTTGAGAGCAACGGCTACGGAACCAACGGCGTGAAGAACGGCAGACTCTACTACATGGGTAAGCTGCAGAAGGCATATGATGATACATACGCTTACTATACGGTGAACGGCACGACCTGGCTGGTCAATAAGAGCGGCAATGTGGTCAAGAACCACAACCGCAGAAAGGACCCGACAGATGTTGAGTACAGATCCGATTCTTCCGGCCATAAGGACGGCGGCACGGAGTCTGACAGCGAGCTGAATGCGCCTGAGTTTGTGACAACAGAACTGTAACTGAAAAAAGTACAAAATAAATACAAATTTCTCTAAAAAGCGCTTGCATTTGCAGGCGCTTTTATGTTATTCTATGCGAGCTGTGGCATGATAGCGTGGATCCGTGAGGTTGCTGTCGGGAGCAAAATCATAAGCACCGGCAGGTTTTTACGGGGAGCGAATGTCAGAAACAATTATGGCGACAAGTCACTGTACCAGATTCTTAGGCTCCGGTTAGGTCCGGAAAGCGGGGTGCAGGTCGTGAAGAAACACGACACACCCGACAACGTGTACAGTCACCACTTGTCGTACTGCTCTAGAAAGTACGAATAGGAGGCGACTTTTTTTATGGCAAAACAGATTATGAGAATCACTCTCAAGGCTTACGATCATCAGCTGGTAGATCAGTCAGCCGCAAAAATTGTTGAGAACTGCAAGAAGACAGGTTCCGAGGTCAGCGGACCGGTACCGCTTCCCACAAAGAAGGAGATCGTTACGATCCTTCGCGCAGTTCACAAGTATAAGGACAGCCGTGAGCAGTTCGAGCAGAGAACTCACAAGAGACTCATCGATGTCATCAATCCGGGTCCCAAGACCATGGATACTCTGCAGAGACTGGATATGCCGGCTGGCGTTTACATCGACGTTCAGATGAAGAACGAAGGTGACAAGAAGAGCGCACCGAAGAAGCAGCTCGTCACCAAGCCCGCAGCAAGAAAGGCTCCCGCGAAGAGACCGGCTCCCAGAAAGGCCGCTCCGAAGAAGGAAGACGCTGCGGAATAATTAATTAAGAAGAAAGCACCTTTCATCTCCCGAACGGGCCGTTTCATGCTGATGCGGAGTTGCACTGTAAGGGCGATGCGCTGGTCTTTCACGCACCCGGTGATATTTACCGAGGTGCCGCTGTAGATTAATAAGGAGGATAAATAATGAAGAAAGCAATTCTTGCTACTAAGGTCGGAATGACTCAGGTCTTCTCCGAGACAGGTATGCTCATCCCGGTCACCGTACTGCAGGCAGGTCCCTGCGTCGTCACCCAGGTGAAGACGGAAGAAACTGACGGATACAACGCAGTTCAGGTCGGTTTCAGCGACATCAGGGAAAAGCTGGTCAACAAGCCGGAGAAAGGTCAGTTCGCAAAGGCTGGCACCACTCCGAAGAGATATCTCAGAGAGTTCAGATTCGAGAATGCTGCAGAGTACAAGGTAGCAGACGAGATCAAGGCTGACATCTTCGAGGTCGGAGACAAGGTCGACGCAACCGCTATTACCAAAGGTAAGGGATATCAGGGCGCGATCAAGAGACTTGGTCAGCACAGAGGACCGATGAAGCACGGTTCCAAGTTCCACAGACATCAGGGTTCCAACGGCCCCGCTACTACTCCGGGTCGTGTACTGAAGGGCAAGGGAATGCCCGGCCACATGGGATCTGTACAGAGAACCATCGCGAACCTTGAGATCGTAAAAGTTGATGCTGAAAACAATCTGCTGTTGGTTAAGGGTTCTGTACCGGGACCAAAGAAATCCCTTATAACCATCAAAGAGACTGTAAAGAAATCTAAGTGATTTGATGGAAGGAAAGGAGGACAAAACTAATGGCAAACGTATCTGTATTCAACATGCAGGGTAACGAAGTAGGCACGATGGAGCTGAACGATGCTGTTTTCGGCGTTGAAGTAAATGAGAATCTTGTCCATGAAGCAGTTGTTGCGCACCTTGCCAACATGCGCCAGGGCACCCAGAAGGCAAAGACCAGATCCGAAGTTTCCGGCGGCGGCAGAAAGCCCTGGAGACAGAAGGGTACCGGCCACGCAAGACAGGGCTCGACCAGAGCTCCGCAGTGGAAGGGCGGCGGTGTCGTATTTGCACCGGTTCCGAGAGACTACTCCGTTTCTATGAACAAGAAAGAGAAGAGAGCTGCTCTTAAATCAGCCCTCACCAGCCGCGTTGAAGCAGGCAAGCTGATCGTACTTGATGAGCTGAAGCTTGATGCGGTCAAGACAAAGGAGTTCGCAAAGATCCTTGACGCACTGAAGGTCGAGAAGGCACTGGTCGTGCTTGATTCCATGGATCAGAACGCGATCCTTTCTGCAAGAAATATTCCTTCAGTCAAGACTACCCAGGTCGGCGAGCTGAACACCTACGATGTGATGAAGTACGCTACCGTAGTCGCTACAAAGAAGGCTGTTTCAAACATCGAGGAGGTATATGCATAATGGCAGCGTTAAAGTATTATGACGTCATTCTGGAGCCCGTCGTTTCCGAGGAATCCATGAATGCAATGGCAGATAATAAGTACACTTTCCTCGTTGCACCTGAGGCAAATAAGTCACAGATCAAGGAAGCGGTCGAGAAGCTTTTCCCGGGCACCAAGGTTGCGTCTGTCAACACGATGAACAAGCCGGGCAAGCAGAAGAGAAGAGGTATGACCTTCGGACTTACCGCTAAGACCAAGAAGGCTATCGTAACCCTCGCTGAGGGCTCTAAGCCGATCGAGATCTATCAGGGACTGTAAGTCCAGCTATGCAGTATTTCACTG
The DNA here is from genome assembly GCA_017455005.1 of Lachnospiraceae bacterium. Classification (GTDB taxonomy): domain Bacteria; phylum Bacillota; class Clostridia; order Lachnospirales; family Lachnospiraceae; genus Avilachnospira. The sequence continues at coordinate 6,432 of JAFTBX010000031.1, forward strand.
CGACAATAAATGAAAAAGGAGAAAAAGTAAGTCATGGGTATTAAGACATATAAGGCTTATACACCTTCAAGAAGACAGATGACCGGTTCTGATTTCGCAGAGGTCACCAAGAAGACTCCGGAGAAGTCCCTTCTTGCAGGCAAGAAGAAGACGGCCGGACGTAATAACCAGGGTAAGATCACCGTCAGACATCATGGCGGCGGAAACAGACAGAAGTACAGAATCATCGACTTCAAGAGAAACGGCAAGGATGGTATCCCGGCTAAGGTCATCGGCATCGAGTACGATCCGAACAGAACCGCTAACATCGCCCTCATCTGCTATGAGGACGGCGAGAAGGCATACATCCTGGCTCCGGAAGGCCTGACTGACGGCATGACCGTTATGAGCGGCCCGCAGGCAGAAGCAAGAATCGGCAACTGCCTTCCCTTAAGCGCTATTCCGGTTGGTTCCAACATTCACAACATCGAGCTTCTTCCGGGCAAGGGCGGCCAGATGGTCCGTTCCGCAGGCAACAGCGCACAGCTGATGGCTAAGGAAGGAAAGTACGCAACCCTGAGACTTCCGTCCGGTGAGATGCGTATGGTACCGATCGAGTGCCGCGCAACGATGGGTGTTGTAGGCAACGGTGAGCATAACCTGATCAACTACGGCAAAGCAGGACGTAAGAGAAATATGGGCATCAGACCGACCGTACGCGGTTCCGTCATGAACCCGAATGACCATCCGCACGGCGGCGGCGAGGGCCGCGCTCCGATCGGACGTCCCGGTCCTTCCACTCCGTGGGGCAAGCCGGCACTGGGCCTGAAGACCAGAAAGAAGAAGAAGGCTTCTAACAAGCTGATCGTAAGACGCCGTGACGGCAGAGCCATTAAATAATAGAGGAGGATAAGGATTATGTCACATCGTTCAT
>JAFTBX010000005.1 GCA_017455005.1 Lachnospiraceae bacterium
GGATGTTTTTAATGCGCTCAATGTCGGCGTCCTTCTTCAGTTCCATGAAGATGCTGATGCCGGAAGCGTCGGATGCGTTGCCGATATCGGTGATCTCCGGAAGCTTCTTGGCCTCAACAAGATCTGCCGTATCCTGCATAAACTTGCCGATACCCTGTCCGATCATCGTATAAGGAATCTCGGTCACAATGAGCTTGTCCTTCTCGCTGCGCTTCTTCGCAGGTTCAAACTCCACCTTACCGCGGAGCTTGAGCTTGCCGGAGCCTGTCTCGTAGATCGACTTAAGCTCTGACTTATTGCTGATAATGCCGCCTGTCGGAAAGTCCGGACCGGGCATGATCGCAAGCATCGCGTCGAGACTCATCTCCGGGTCATCGACATAAGCGGAGCAGAGATCGCAGAGCTCACTTAAGTTATGGCAGGGCGTGGAGGTCGTCATGCCGACCGCGATACCCTCGGATCCGTTCAGCAGGAAGTTAGGGATGCGGACCGGCAGCACGACCGGCTCCGTCTCCGTGTTGGCATAGGTCGGCACGAAGTCCACGGACTTATCGATGTCCTTTAAGAAGACCTCATCCGTAAACTTCTGCAGCTTTGCCTCGGTATATCGGTAGGCAGCCGCGGTGTCTCCTTCAATGGAACCGAAGTTGCCCTTGCCGTCGACAAGCGGCACGGAGCGTTTGAAATCCTGGCTCATAACGACCATAGTCTCGTAGATCGAGGAGTCGCCGTGCGGATGGAAACGTCCCATGCAGTCACCCGTGATACGGGCGGACTTCATCTCCTTACGGTCATGGTGCACGTGCAGGTTGTCCATATCATATAGCAGGCGCCGCTGTACGGGCTTCAAGCCGTCCCGGATATCCGGCACGGCTCTCGCGGTGATAACGGACATGCTGTAGTCCAGATAGGACTTCTGCATCTCCTCGCTGTATTCGGTTCGAAGGATCTTTTCGGGCATAGTTACCTCTTAATAATCATTATGTTTATCAGGTGTCGATCTCCGCTTCATGCGCATGCGCATAGATAAAGTCACGGCGCGGCGCCACATCGGAGCCCATCAGCATCTCGGTGACTTCGGACGCAAGACGAGCGTCTTCGATCTCGACTCTCTTTAAGACGCGGCGCTCCGGATCGAGCGTGGTCGCCCAGAGGTCCGGAGGGTCCATCTCACCGAGACCTTTGAAGCGCTTCAGCTCATAGGTAGAGGGTTCATGCGTCTGCTGGTACTTCGCCAGTTCGTGGTCATTATACATATACTGCGGCTTGCCGTTTTTGCTCTTGGGCGTCACAAGGTACAGCGGCGGCATGGAAACATAGACATGGCCGTTGTAGATCAGTTCCGGCATAAACCGGTAGAAGAACGTCAGCAGCTGTGTGTCGATATGGCTTCCGTCGACATCCGCATCGGTCATCAGGATGATCTTGTGATAGCGGAGCTTGGTGATGTCAAAGTCGTTGCCGTAGCCCTCGGAGAAACCGCATCCGAAGGAGTTGATCATGGTCTTGATCTCGGCATTGGCCAGGACCTTGTCCATGGATGCCTTCTCCACGTTGAGGATCTTGCCTCGGATCGGCAGGATCGCCTGGAACTCCCTGTTCCTGCCGGTGCCGGCGGAACCGCCTGCGGAATCACCCTCGACGATGAAGATCTCGCACTTTTCCGGATCCTTGGAGGTGCAGACCTTGAGCTTGCCGTTGGAGTCGAAGGAAAACTTGCTCTTTGAAAGCATGTTGGTCTTGGCCTTTTCTTCCGCCTTGCGGATCTTCGCGGACTTTTCCGCGCAGCCGATGATTGCCTTGATCGTCTCTATGTTGCGGTCGAAATAATGCTCGAGCTTCTCACCCGTCACGGCCGCAACGTCGTTGGAAGCCTCAGCGCTCGCAAGCTTGGTCTTGGTCTGGCCCTCAAAGATCGGGTCGCGGTACTTGATGGCGATGACGCAGGTCATGCCGTTTCTTGTATCCGCGCCTGTAAAGTTGGCGTCCTTATCCTTAAGGATGCCGAGCTGCTTCGCGTAGGAATTGATCAGCTGCGTATAGCGCGCCTTGAAGCCGGTGATGTGGGTGCCGCCTTCCTGGGTGAAGATGTTGTTGCAGAAGCCGTGGATGTTCTCTTCAAAAGCGTCCACATACTGGAAGCAGCACTCGACCTCCGTATCGCCGCTCTTATCCTTAAAATAGATCAGCGGCGTGACGGTCTCCTGGCCTTTGTTGAGCGCAGTGATATAAGCGCGGAGTCCCTCCGGCTCATGGAAAACGATATACTCTCCGGCTTCCGCTCCCTTACCGCTTTTGCCGGCATTGGCAGCTGTATCGGAAGCATCCGCGGCGCCGCCCTTTTGCTGCTCCGCCGCTTCCGCCGCCTGGGAAAGGGAAAACGCGTCCAGTCCGAAGGAGATCTGCCCGTCCTCGCCGGAAACGAAGGTCTCCTGCTTGACTGTCGCTGCGGCAAACTCTCTGAGATCACGGAAATAGATCGTAAGCTCCGGGTTGAGATATGCCGTTTCATGCAGACGGGACTTGATCCACTCGCTCTTAAAGACGGTCTTCTCGAAGATCTCACCGTCAGGAGTGAAATTGATCTTCGTACCGGTCTCTTTGGAGCGACCCACCACC
>JAFTBX010000032.1 GCA_017455005.1 Lachnospiraceae bacterium
ACGCAAGAAACCAGCTGGTACTGGACTTTTCAAGAAAGGAAGTACGCGACAGCATTTTCAATAATATCGCAAAGGTGCTTGACCAGGGACACGTATCCTATGTCAAGTGGGACATGAACCGGAGCGTTGCGGACGTATATTCCCTGGAGCATGTGCCGGGCAAGGTGCGTTATGAGTATGTCGCGGGCGTTTATGCGTTTCTGAAGGCACTGACAGAGCGCTATCCGGAGCTTATCATCGAAGGCTGCAGCGGCGGCGGGGGAAGGTTTGACGCCGGCATGCTGCATTATGAGCCGCAGATCTGGGCAAGCGATAATTCGGATGCCTGTGACAGGGTCATGATCCAGTACGGGCTTTCGTATTTTTATCCGTCGTCCACGGTCGGTGCGCATGTTTCAGCCGTGCCCAACCACCAGACCGGCAGGATCACGCCGCTTTCGACAAGAGGGATCACAGCCATGGCGGGAACCTTCGGCTATGAGCTGGATCCGGCAAAGCTTACGAAAGAAGAAAGAGATGAGATCCGGACCCAGATCCGGGACTATAAGCGCTTCGAATCCCTCGTAAGGGAAGGCGATTATTACCGGCTCTCGGATCCGTTTACGGACGGCATCAGCGCCTGGGCATTTGTATCCCCGGACCGCTGTACGGCGCTTTTAAGCTATGTCTGCCTGGAAAACCACGGCAACATGGATGTGAAATACATCCGGGCCGCCGGGCTTGATCCTGAGCAGCGATATGCTGTGGAAGCGGAAGGAAACATCTTAAGCGGTGCCGCGCTGATGGAAGCGGGACTTCCCGTACTGCCGCCGCTGATGGACTATAAGGCAGGGCAGATCCTGCTCAAAGCTGTAGGTGAAACATGAATAAACCAAAACCAATCAATGAGATAAAGCAGGAGATCGCAGCGGGAAAGCTGGATGCGGCGCTCTCAAGCATCTATGTGAAGGATACAGAGCGTCTTGAGCCGTATAAGGCACGCATCCTCAGGCTCCTGGCAGGGTATGAGGATGTCTTCGGCACAGATGACGCCGCGCCGGCAGCGATCTTTTCCGCGCCGGGACGTACGGAGCTCGGAGGAAACCACACCGATCATCAGGGCGGCCTGGTGCTGACGGGAGCCGTTGACCTTGACGCGATCGCCTGCGCTGCGCCGAACGGGACGGACACGGTCAATATCTGGTCCGAGGGCTTCGGCATGACCACGTTAAGCTGTGTGGATCTTGAGCCGCGTGAAGAAGAAAAGAATCGTACCGCCGCGATCGTGCGCGGCATGCTCGCAGGCGTCGCAAAGGCAGGCTGCCCGGTGGCGGGATTTGACGCCTTCGTGGTCTCGGATGTGCCCGGCGGCTCCGGCCTTTCGTCCTCCGCCTGCTTCGAGATCCTGATCGGAACGATCGCGGACGGACTCTTCGGAGACGGAATCGATCCTGTGGAGCTTGCGAAGATAGGGCAGTACGCGGAAAACGCCTACTTCGGCAAGCCCTCCGGCCTGCTTGACCAGATGGGATGCAGCATCGGCGGTATCGTCAACATTGACTTTTGTGACCGTCAGGAACCGGCTGTTCGAAGAGTTGATTTTGACTTTGCGAAAACAGGTTATGCACTCTGTATCATCGACACAGGCGGTGATCATGCGGGACTTACGGACTGCTACGCGGCGATTCCGGAAGAGATGCGTGCCGTGGCCAGGGTCTTCGGAAAGGAAAGATTAAGCGAGGTGGAAGAAAAGAGCTTCCTCGCGGCGATTCCGGAAGTGCGCCGGAAGGCGGGAGACCGCGCGGTACAGAGGGCCATGCACTACTATGCCGACTGCCGGAGAGTTGCGGAACAGACTGCGGCGCTTGAAAGGGGAGACTTTCCTGCGTACTTAAGGCTTGTCAGGGAGTCGGGAGACTCATCATTTAAGTATCTCCAGAACGTGGATACCTACAGGGATCCCGCGAACCAGCCGGTGGCACTGGCGCTCGCCATAGCTGAGAGGCTTCTTGCCGCAAAAGGCGCGGTGCGCGTACACGGCGGCGGTTTTGCGGGAACGATCCAGGCCTATGTGCCCAAAGAGGAACTTGCGGCTTTTAAGGAAGGCATGGACCGGGTCTTCGGGGAAGGCGCCTGCAGGGTGACGAGCATCCGCCCGGTCGGCGGGTGCCGGGTGATCTGAGGCGGATAAAACCCGCATAAAGGAAGACAGCATTGACATATCCGGCTGCGATGGAGCAACCGATGCAGCATATATATGGGAGGACAAACTGATGGACAGAAAATATGACGTCACAGCACTCGGAGAGCTGCTGATCGACTTTACGGAAAACGGCAAAAGTGCCCAGGGAAACCCTGTCATGGAGGCCAACCCCGGCGGCGCCCCCTGCAACGTGCTCGCGCTTTTGAATCGTCTCGGACATAAGACGGCATTTATCGGAAAGGTCGGCGACGATATGTTCGGAAGCCAGCTTGCCGACGCGCTTTCGGAAGTGGGGATCGGCTCATCGGGACTGATCCGTGATAAGGAGATCCACACGACGCTTGCGTTTGTGCACACCTTCCCGGACGGAGACCGTGATTTTTCATTCTACCGTAAGCCCGGCGCCGATATGATGCTGAAGAAGGAAGAGATCCCGGATGAGATCATCCGCGGCTCAAGGATCTTCCATTTCGGCAGCCTCTCCATGACGGACGAGCCATGCCGCGAGGCAACGAAATACGCCATCAGCCTCGCGCGAAAGTCCGGCGCCATCCTTTCTTTTGACCCCAATCTCCGGGAGCCGCTCTGGGACAGCCTCGATACGGCGCGGGAGATGATCGACTTCGGGATGCGAAACTGCGATATCTTAAAGATCTCGGATAACGAGGTTCAGTGGTTCACGGGTCTCGATGACCTGGAAAAGGGCGCGGAGGAGATCCGGAAGATGTATCAACCCAAGCTCATGTTGATGTCCCTCGGAAAAGAAGGAAGCGTCGCGTACTCCGGAGACGCAAGGGCATTTGTAAAGCCTTTCCTTCAGGAACACACGATCGAGACGACTGGCGCGGGAGACACCTTCTGCGGAAGCGTTCTCCACTATGTACTGACACACTGTGAAGAAGGCGCGGGAATCAGAGCTTTCAGCGAAACAGAGCTTACCCGGATGCTGCAGTTTGCGAACGCTGCGGCATCCATCATAACGACCCGGCGTGGCGCGCTCAGAGTCATGCCGTCAATGGAAGAGATCGAGGCGCTGCTTCGCGAAAGGACCTGACCGGCCGGCAGGCAACGGCCTGCAATACTCTTAAGAGGAGAAGCCTATGGAGTTTAAGAAATATATCAGAGCGTCGTCTCTGGAAGAAGCGTGGGAGCTGAACCAGAAGAAGCAGAACCGCATCGCGGGAGGCTTAATGTGGCTCAGGCTCGGGAAGGGCAGCATTGACACGCTGATCGACCTCGGGGATCTCGGACTAGGGGGAATCGAAGAGACAAACGGCGCTTTCCGGATCGGGGCAATGACGACGCTTCGGGAGCTGGAGCTTCATGAAGCTTTCAACGCGTATTGCCAGGGCGCGGCCCGGGACGCGGTACGTCATATCATCGGCACGCAGTTTCGGAACATGGCGACCGTCGGCGGCAGCATCGCCGGCAGATTCGGCTTTTCGGACGTGCTGACGCTGTTCCTTGCGATGGATACAGAGGTGGAATTATTTATCGAGAAAGACGTAGACGAAATCGTCCGCATGCCGCTTGCGGAATACGCGAAAAACGGCTCCGGCAGGGATATCGTCACGGCGCTGATCGTGAAAAAGACGCCGGCGTCCTACTGCTATCAGTCCGTCCGGATCTCCGAGTCGGACTTCCCGGTGCTTGCGATGGCCGCGAGAAGATCGGCGGATGGAAAGTCCTGGCGTTTTGCCTGCGGCGCAAGACCAAAGAGGGCGGAAGCTGTTACGCTTCCTGCCGGCCTTGCCGCGGGGCTTTCCGGGATAGGAGATAAAGCCGGAGAAACAGGCGCGGACAAATGCGGCGCCGAGACTGCTGCCGCGATCACGGCCGCGGCTGAGTGGCTGAAGGATCAGTTTAAAACAGGCAGCAACATGAGAGGAAGCGCAGCGTACCGCACACAGCTCGTGGGCGTGCTTTCGGAGCGGGCGATCCGCGATCTTACGGGAGAGGAGGCGAGCGCATGCTGATCAGTATTATTTTAAACGGCAAAAAAATCACAGAAGACGTGCGCCCGGACCTTCCGCTTCTCGACTTTGTACGTAAGCACGGATGTAAGAGCGTCAAATGCGGCTGCGAGACATCGGGCTGCGGACTCTGTACGGTTTTCCTTGAGGATACGCCGATCCTTTCCTGCTCACTTCCGGCTGTCCGCGCGGACAAAAAACGCGTGACGACGCTCGAAGGACTGCAGGAGGAAGCGGCGGAGTTCGGCGCGTTCCTCGCGGATGAGGGCGCGGAGCAGTGCGGCTTCTGCAACCCCGGCATGATCATGAATGTCATCGCCATGCTCAGGGAAAACCCGGATCCCACAGACGAAGAAGTCAAATCCTTCCTTGCGGGTAACCTTTGCCGCTGCTCGGGCTACGAGGGGCAGATGCGCGCGATCCGGGCTTATCTTGCCTGGAGAAAGCGGAACGCTGAACTGATGGATACGACCTGCGCGGATACCGACGAAGGTTCCGAAACGGAGAGAGGAACTTACCGCGAGGACTTCGCGAAGGGACTCCGCTATGTCGGAAAACCGGTCCGCAAAAAGGACGCGATGCAGCTGGTTACCGGCAAGCCGGTCTTCGTAGAGGATATCATGCCGGACGACTTCCTTGTCGTCAAGCTGAAGCGGTCCCCGCACGCAAACGCCATGATCCGCAGTATCGACAAGAAGGCTGCGATGGCGGTTCCCGGGGTGGAAGCGATCTTTACCTGGGAGGATGTCGATCAGGATGGAAAGCGGTATACGCAGGCAGGCCAGACCTGGCCGGAGCCGAGTCCCTATGACCGTCTGGTCCTGGACCACCATGTCCGCTTTGCGGGGGATGTGGCAGCGATCGTCGTTGCCGATACTGAGAAAAATGCTGAAAAGGCGCTGAAACTCCTGAAGATAGAATACGATGTCCTTCCTGCCGTGATGGACTATCATACGGCAAAGGACAATGA
>JAFTBX010000033.1 GCA_017455005.1 Lachnospiraceae bacterium
CGTCTGGAGCTTTTACATTTACCAGCGCCCCCATGAGTCTATCCACTTTCTGACACCATATCAGTACTGCCGGGCTGCCTGATCCTTTAAGGCATCAAAAATCCCGGCTCCATCAACTCCACCATTAGGGGTACACCTCAATTTGCAGCTAACTTTTCATTTGGAATCATATGGATAAAAGGGAAATATAGATGCAAAGGCATTAAATCTGATGATTTGCATCTATATTTGTGGTTTCTTTGGTTTCTTCAGCGGAGGTGTTTCCCTCAGGCGGTGGTATCTGCCGCCTCACCATCAGGCGGCACCTTCCTCAGCGGCGCTTTCCTCAGAGGCACTCTCCTCAGCGGCTCCTTCTTCCGCGGCGCTTTCTTCATCCGCGGTGCCGGGCTCGACCAGCATGGTGTTGACCGTGATGTGGCCGGAACGGGCGTTGCCGACCATGTCCTCGAAGTAAAGCTCCACGGAGGTGCACTTGCCGGGAAGCGGGATGGTCACAAGGCCGGTGTTGCGGTTGATGTCGGAAGGATATACGACGTCTTCTTCGTTGACGATCGCGTAGATCGAGTCATAGTTGACGCCGGACTGTGTGTCGCCGATCAGGAAGCTTAAATTGCCGTTGGAGATATTGGCCGACTCCTCGTCTACCGAAGGAGCGGTATCGTCCAGCATGCTGACGTCCGCGTAGGCGGCGCGCATCATGCCGTTCACGGAAGTGGCCTCTACATAAAAGGTGCCGTTCTTGTTGACCGTGCAGGTATAGCTGCTTCCGGACTTTTCGTACTCGACCGGCTCCGACTCCATCGTGACCTTCATCTCCTTGACCGGGAGAATGGACCGGATAGAGAAGTTGACAGTCGAAGTGACGTAGTCGTTGGTATCCTTGACATCGATGGTGATCTTGGGGGTGGAACACACCAGCAGCAGGATAATGCCGTTGATCACCAGATAGGGAAGGAGAGCAAAAAGCAGGAAACGGACGAACTTGTTCGAAAGCGGACTGCTTTTGACCCTGGTCCCGTGTGCGTCATATAGTATACGCTTGCCGCCCGGTGTGCGGCTTTGCTGTGAGTTTGTTTTCTGAGAACGCATAGTACCTCCTGAAAAATCCTATATAGTGTAGCAAAAAATAAACAGCAAGGCAATAAAGCAGCGGATAATTTAAGAGAATTGACAAAAATAACCATTACGTGTATTCTTATAAAGGAAAGTAAGCATTTCCCTGTACGATCTAATCAAATCAATATCTATCGGATATCCCGGGAAGTACGCAACACCACACCAGAAACGGAGTTTATTTATAATGAGGGAAAAACTGGAGACATTACCACTGACGCAGCTGAAGGAGTTTGCGAAGGCCCAGGGATTGAAGACCACGGGCTTAAGAAAAGCGCAGATCATCGACCTTCTTTGCGAAGCTGCGGAGAAAAAGCCCGAGAATAAGCCGCAGGAGATCCACAGCCGCGCGGCGCAGCCCCTGAAGGCTAAGGAAACTGTTCAGGAAGAAACTGCCAATGCTGCCGAAGCGGAAGTAAAAGCACCGGCGGAAGCGCCGGCATCTGCGGCACCGTCCGTGACTGCAGCAGAACCGCGCAGAGAGGGACAGGCAGCACGCGAGGGAAGGCCGGCTGAAGCGGCAGGATCGCAGTCAAGAGCACAGAACGCGGGAAGCGGTGATATGCGCAAGCATAAGACGATCGCGATCCGCGACGGCGCAGCGCTCAGAAGAAGCCGCGACGGGCAGGTTACTAGAGATACAAGAGAAACCAGAGATACAAGAGACTCCAGAGATACAAGAGACTCCAGGGATTCCAGAGATCTCAGGGACAGAGACACGAGAGAAGTGAGAGAACGCCGTGAGGTGCGGGAGGAGATCCCACAGACTCTGCGCGCGGCAGAATCGGCTCCCGCAAGGAGCAGCTACGAAGCGGAACCGGCGGCAGTCAGGGACGCGGAGTCGATGGGCCTGAAGGACATCCCGCTCGACGCCAAGACCGGCAAGCCTGTTGTCAGTCTCCAGGCAGGAGAGCAGACACCGGAGATCAGCGCGCTGGACAGCGGCATCGAAGCAAACGGCATTCTGGAGGTTATGCCGGAGAACTTCGGATTTATTCGCTGTGAAAACTTCCTGCCCGGTGAAAACGACGTTTATGTGGCGCCGAGCCAGATCCGGCGCTTTAACTTGAAAACAGGAGACATTATCCGCGGAAACCGCCGCATCAAGACGGCAGCAGAGCGTTTCGCGGCGCTCCTTTACATCACCAGCGTCAACGGCTACCCGGTTGCGGAAGCGGAACGCCGTCCGGACTTTTCGGACCTGACCCCGATCTTTCCGAATGAGCGGATCCGTCTCGAACAGGGACCGAGATCCCCGCTCCCATTGAGAGTTATGGACCTGCTGGCACCGATCGGAAAAGGCCAGAGAGGCATGATCGTCTCCCCGCCGAAGGCAGGTAAGACGACACTGTTGAAGCAGGTCGCAAAGGCGATCATCCGCGACAGAAACATGCATCTCATCATCCTCCTGATCGATGAGCGCCCGGAGGAAGTCACGGACATCAAGGAAGAAGTCGTCGGTGAGAACGTCGAGGTCATTTACTCCACCTTTGACGAACTGCCGGAGCGCCACAAGAGAGTATCGGAGATGGTCATTGAGCGTGCGCGCCGTCTTGTCGAGTACGGCAAGGACGTCACGATCCTGCTCGATTCCATTACGAGACTTGCGAGAGCCTACAACCTGGTCGTGCCCCCGTCCGGAAGAACACTTTCCGGCGGTCTGGATCCGGCGGCGCTGCACATGCCGAAGCGGTTCTTCGGCGCGGCAAGAAATATGCGTGAAGGCGGATCGCTCACGATCCTTGCGACGGCACTGATTGATACCGGCAGCCGTATGGACGACGTCATCTATGAGGAGTTCAAGGGTACCGGCAACATGGAACTGGTACTTGACCGCAAGCTTTCCGAAAAGCGCATCTTCCCGGCGATCGATATCTTAAAGAGCGGCACAAGACGGGATGACCTGCTGCTGAGCAGCTATGAGATGAATGCGGTCAATAAGGTCCGCAACGCGTTCGGCTCCCTGAAGCCGGAGGACGCGGCGGAAAAGGTCCTGGACCTCTTCACCAAGACGAGGACCAACGAGGAGTTCGTCCGGATGGCGGAGAAGATCAAGTTCTATTAAGGAAGTCTGAAAAGTCGCTTGCATTTATCCGGGACGTGTGATATACTACTCAAGCTGTATGCCGTCCGACAGGAGCCGGCATCTCAAATCAAAGTATGGCGGTCGGAAATCGCCAAATAAAAGAATGAGGTGAAAATCATGAAAGAAGGAATCCAGCCGAAGTATTATCAGGCTACCGTTACCTGCCATTGCGGCAACACATTCACGACTGGTTCTACCAAGCAGAACCTTTCCGTAGAAATCTGCTCCAAGTGCCATCCGTTCTACACCGGCAAGGAGAAGACTGCTCAGGCACGTGGCCGTGTCGAGGCATTCAACAAGAAGTACGGAATGAAATAAGTTCTACGAATGATGTAAGATCTGGACCGGGCTATCAGCTCGGTCCGTTTTCGATATTAAGAGGAACTTTATGAAATACAGTGGTATCGGCGGTCAGGCCGTGATCGAAGGCATCATGATGCGCAACCGCGATCGTTACGCGGTCGCAGTGCGTAAGCCGGACGGAGAGATCGCCGTAAAAGTGGACGAGTGCGTCCCCTATTCCGAAAGATTTGCGCTCGCGAAGGTCCCGTTTATCCGGGGTTCCTTCAGCTTTGTAGAGTCCATGGTCCTCGGCATGAAGACCCTGATGTACTCCGCGTCCTTTTATGAGGACGATGAAGAGGAAGAGCCTTCAAAGTTCGAGCTCTGGCTGGAGAAGGTCTTCGGGGACAAGCTGGACAAGGTTATCATGACAGGCGCGATGGTCATCGCGTTTATTCTGGCGCTCGTCATTTTCATGTGGCTCCCGCTTTTCCTTGCGGGATTCGTGAAGCGCTTTATCGTATCCGAAACGCTGCAGGCGCTGCTTGAGGGTGTTTTGCGTGTGGTGATCTTCATCTTTTACATCATGCTCGTATCCCGTACGGAGGACATCCGGCGCACGTTTATGTATCACGGCGCGGAGCACAAATGCATCAACTGCATTGAGCACGGACTTCCTTTAAATGTCGACAACGTGGCAGTCTCTTCCAAAGAGCATAAGCGCTGCGGCACGAGCTTTATCATCATCGTCATGATCATCAGCATCCTGTTTTTTATGGTGATCCGTGTACATAACCCGATCTTAAGGCTCGCGAGCCGGATCGTTCTGATGCCGGTGATCGCCGGCGTCAGCTACGAGTTTTTAAGGCTGGCGGGACGTTCCGATAATCCTGTCGTAAATCTCTTTTCCAAGCCGGGACTCTGCATGCAGAAGCTTACGACCTATGAGCCGGACGACAGCATGATCGAGGTGGCGATCGCCGCGACGGAAGCAGTGTTTGACTGGAAGAAGTATCAGGCGGAGGAGTTTCCGGGAGGCCCGGATGCGCTCGGTCTGAAGCTGGCGGAGAAAGCGGCTGCGAGACAGGAAGGACAGGACCGGACAGCATGAAGGTAAGGGATCTTCTCCGGGACGCGGAAGCAAAGCTGACCGAAGCCGGTGTTCCCAATGCTGCCTATGACGCGCGGATCATGCTGGAAGAGGCCTACGGGAAAACGAGCGCGGAGCTCCTTATGGAGCTGGACCGGAGCTTATGCCCCGGTGCGACCGGTGGAACGGAGCCTGCGGGAGGGCAGCAGTGCCCAGGAGACTGCGGCGCAATGCTGACGTACCGCGCGAGTGTGTCCCAGCGCTTAAGGAGAGTACCGCTGCAGCAGATCATCGGCCATGCGGGATTCATGGGCCTGGATTTTAAGGTCAACCGGCATGTGCTGGTTCCGCGGCAGGACACGGAGACCCTTGTGGAGACAGTCCTGGAGACGGAAAAAGATAAGGATATCCGGCTGCTGGACCTTTGCACCGGTTCCGGCTGCATTGCCATTTCATTGAAGTACTACGGCGGATACCGCGACGTGACGATGTCCGACAAGGACCGTGACGCGCTGCATGTGGCGATCCGGAACGCGTCGATCCAAAAGACGGAGATCCGTGCCGTGCAAAGCGACCTGTTTGAAGCGTTTCAGGAGAACCCTGCGGAGGGCAGAGAAGCGGAGCGCTTTGACGTGATCGTATCCAATCCGCCCTATATCCGCTCGGATGTGATCGAAACCCTCGATCCCGAGGTCCGGGACCACGACCCGTGGATCGCGCTTGACGGAGGTGCGGACGGGCTTGATTTCTATCGCCGCATCCTGAAAGAGGCGCGCGGACACCTTGTACCGGGCGGAAGGATCTGGCTTGAGATCGGATATGACCAGGCGGAGGATGTCGTCGGGATCGCGCAGGAAAACGGGTATACTGGGGTCACAGTGCGGAAGGATCTTGCGGGTCTCGACCGTGTGGTGGGGGCAACATTGCTCTGAGGAGGAAACGCAGTGCTTGGCATCGACAGACTCAACGACATAGTGCGCCATTATGAGGAACTGATGAACCTGCTGGGAGAGCCGGACGTGACGGCAGATCCCGGGAGGTTTCAGAAGCTTATGCGCGAACAGGCGGATCTGGAGCCGATCGTGACTACCTTCCGCCGGCATGAGCGTGCCGCGCAGGACGCGGAGGAAGCGCTCGAGATGCTGGAGCATGAAAATGACGACGAGATGCGGGAAATGCTGAAAAGTGAGCTGGCAGAGGCGAAGAAGCAGATCGCCGATACCGAAAGCGAGCTCCGTATCCTCCTTCTTCCGAAAGATCCCAACGACAATAAGAACATTATCATGGAGATCCGGGCCGGCGTCGGCGGAGATGAGTCGGCGCTGTTTGCGGCAGACCTCTACCGGATGTACTGCAACTACGCGGCACGGCAGGGCTGGCGTACGGAGCTGGCGTCATTTAACGAAAACGGCATCGGAGGCTTTAAGGAGATCACCTTTGTCGTGGACGGACGGGGCGCCTACTCCAAGCTGAAATACGAGTCCGGTGTGCACCGTGTGCAGAGAGTGCCCGAAACGGAATCCGGGGGCCGCATCCATACCTCTACCGCGACCGTGGCGGTCATGCCCGAAGCGGAAGAAGTGGACGTTGTGATCGACCCGAATGATATCAAGTGGGATGTGTTCCGGGCTTCCGGCAACGGCGGCCAGTGCGTCAATACAACAGACTCGGCAGTCAGACTGACACATTTTCCTTCCGGCATCGTCATCCACATGCAGGAGGAAAAGTCGCAGCTGCAGAATAAAGAAAAGGCGATGCGCATCCTGCGTTCGAGGCTCTATGAGATGGAGCTGGAACGGAAGCAGAATGAGGAAGCGGACTTAAGACGGTCCCAGATCGGCACCGGAGACCGCTCCGAAAAGATCCGGACCTACAACTTTCCGCAGAGCCGCGTCACGGATCACCGCATCAAGCTGACGCTCTACAAGATCGACCAGATCATCAACGGCGATCTCGATGAACTTATCAATGCGCTTATTACGGCGGACCAGGCGGCGAAGCTTGCGAAGCTGGATGAAGCGGGGTAACTTCCGTGAGAATCGCTCCGAAGTATACCAGGCAGGGAAACCCTCCCGCTGCGATTTTTGCTTATATGGTTCGAAGCTGCGCTTCTGAATGATTGCTAAGGAAGCAAAAATCTTGCTGCGGGCCGACGCCCTGCCTTGGTATACTTCGAGAGCTTTGAGAATACACAACTATACGGAATCTGGGCATGAATGATGAAAAAACAGCAGAAAACCGAACTGGCAGGACTGGAAACCAGGGTGATGATCGCATCATGGTTTCTGTGTCTTGTATTACTTTTGATCACGGACGGTACCTTAGAGAGGCTCTGGAAGGCTTTGTCGGACAGGAAACAGACTTCCGATTTGAAGTCCTGATCCACGACGACGCGTCGACGGATGATACGGTCAGCATTATCCGGGAGTACGCGGAGAAGTATCCGGAGATCATCCGGCCGATGTATGAGGAGGAGAACCAGTATTCGAAGGGGATCTCCAACATCAGCGGCGTTTTTAATTTCCCGAGAGCGAGGGGAAAGTATATCGCAATGTGCGAAGGCGACGACTACTGGTCGGACCCGCATAAGCTCCAAAAGCAGGTCGACTACATGGAGGCGCATCCGCAGTGTTCTTTGTGCGCGCATGCGGCGGGGATCGTTTCGGATGACGGCGCGTTCCGCACGGAGACGGCGATCCGGCCGTTTACCGAAAGCAGGGAACTAAAGCCGGAGGAGGTCATTTCCAAAAAGGTGAACCTTCCGACCGCGTCCCTGCGGTTCCGTACGGAGTACGCGAAGCGCCTGCCGCAGTGGTATTTTGACTGCCCGGTCGGGGATATCCCGCTGCAGCTTTTTATGCTGATGAACGGTTCTGTCTACTACATGGACGAGACCATGAGCATGTACCGCATGGGCAGGCAGGGCTCCTGGGGCGAGATGATGGACCGGGAAGCGCTGGAAAAGGCGGCCGCGCGCTGGGAAAAGCATTATCGGGCGATGGAACGGCTGTACGGCGCGTTTGACGCGGATACGGATGGAAAGTGGCATGCGGCGGTGGAAGACGCGCTTAAGCGCCAGCGGTTTCATATCGATTTAAAGGAAGGCCGTACAGAGGCGGCGCTGGAGCCCGCGAACAGGAAGTACCTTATGGAAATGCCGGCGGCGGAGGCGAGGCTTCTGAAGCTGAAGGCCAGGGCGCCGTTTGTCTATGACGCGCTGCAGAAGGCGTATCATCTCATGAAGCACTGAGCTTGTGCGCGGGATGGCTTTAGTCGGAATTTCGGCCCGGCAGAGAAACAGGACCCGGCTGCAGCAGTCACTCTGCCGGGCGGACCCTGATCGGTCGGGAAGCATTGAATGCAGAAACGAAAGAATCTTTAAACTTTGCTTACATTATTGTGGAAAGTATGGCATGCTTGACCTAAGTATGCTAAACTTAGCATCGGCATTAAGTGCCCTTTCAGGCTGCAAGGAGCCGGAAGAGCATGCATATACAAATATATGAAAACATTCAGGAGAACATTTCATGTTTAAGACATTACGAAAAGTAACAGCAGCGGCAGCGGCGATCTCGATGATCATGAGCTCCGCGGCCTATGCGGACGTGATCGTTGCACCGGGCGTCAATGTCGGCGGATCATCCCAGACGATCTCTGAGGGTCCGGGCGGCGCACCTGCAAGCGAGCCGGTCGTCGTAGATAACAGCGGCGCGGTAGATGCGATCACTGTCGAGGCTCCGGTCTCTGCGGCTACGGATGCGACAAGCTCTGTTCCGGCGGATCTGACTCCGGTCGGCGTCGGCAGCACCGATGTAAGCACGGCAGCGGCAACCGGCGACGGTTCCGTACAGGTTGACCCGATCATCGGCTATGCACCGTTTGTCAACGCGGTCATGGTCCTTCCGTCCGGCGTTCGTACCCTGGGCTTCAACTCCATGATGGATATGTTCATGTCTCCCGAAGAGGGTCTGACCGGCCTCTGGGCTCGTCTGGAGTACGGCATCGGCGACTGCTTCTACCGTGTGTTCACCAATGAGCACGGCTGGTCCAAGTGGGCGATGAATGAGATGTACACCCCGAGCACCGGTGACGGCGCGAAGGTACGCGCGATTCAGATGCGCATCAAGGGACACACCCGCAACCTCTACGACCTTTACTACAGAGCAATCCTGGATGACGGAACCATCCTTGACTGGGCACATGACGGACAGACTGCCGGCGCGATCGGCTCCGACCGTTA